>JAAURB010000169.1 GCA_012033335.1 Oscillatoriales cyanobacterium RM2_1_1 | reverse complement strand
GCGGCTCTTTTGAGGCGAAGAGTTAGACAGCTAATATTCTCTGAGGGTCTTGGTAGTAACGTAAGTGATTGCGCTGGAACTCTTGCAATTTATGGAAGTGCCAATACTCCTGGAAGTCTCCACTACTCTGCGTGTCCCCTTTCCCCGCCAGACCCGAAATCCCCAAGAAGGCACTCGAAACTGACCCACTACTAGGTAAAGCACTAATAGATGCAATCCTCGTTTCCCCTGCAGGATATGAATCAAGTAGTCAAAGGGTTTGAACTTGCCGCGCTTTTCGAGAGTTGTCAAATCGACAATCACCTGCAACCAGGGTCGTCTGCCTCTAGGACTGTATTTCAGCAGTTCAGCCACGATTGCTTTGCGTACCTGCCTTACCACTTGCCGAGTTGGCCAATCGTACTTGTTCAAAAATCGACTCAACGCTGCTGCCGACTTAATCTGGCTCTGCTGAGGTAACGGATGTCCTTTAGCTTCCAAAAATAGTCCTAGCAGTGCTTGTAGGCTATCGCGTTGGTAAGGGCTCGGCATCAGGTCGAGCAAGCTGTAGACTAGAGCTTGGGCATGTACGAGAATGGTTTCCACTATTCTTGAGAGATTTACAAGGTACCACGCCCCTTTCTCTCATTTCTTGGTACTAATGACAAGCAAGTCAACTACTTGGTGCAAAATGTGAGTCTACCTCAATGGGAAGATAAAGCCCGAAAAAAGTGGGACTTGGGCTCTTGAGATATCTCATCCCGAGCTGTAAGTTGCTGTATCTGATTGATAATTGATATCTTTCAAAAATCCTGTAAAAATCAAATGAAAATTCAATTTCAAGATCAGGATTAGATCTCAAGATTGGGTTTTTAAGGGCCAAATTTTTAAGGTTAAATTCAGGTTAAGAGACTGAACACTCTGCCCTGTGATAGATAGGAAATCTGAGAAATCTGGATAAGCTAAAAGCGAATGATTTAGAAATTTTCACTTTTAGTTTTTTCCTTATGGAAAGTAGCAATTCTAATGCCCAATATGAATCACAAGATCGGTCAGATTTTGAATTTGCCCTTGACAATGGCTTTCTCTGGCTGACCCGGATTGTTGGCTTTGGCGTGGCTGCAATTTTAATCTGGATTATTATTCAGATTACCCTTCAGGCAGTGCCAGCAATTCAGCAATTTGGAGCCCGTTTTATTACCCAAAGTGCCTGGAACCCAATTGACCAAACCTATGGCGTATTGCCAATGGTTTACGGGACAATTGTAAGTTCGATATTTGCTTTATTACTGGCTGTACCGATTGCCATAGGCTGTGCGATTATCCTGAGTGAAAACTTTTTCCCCCGATCTGTCCAGCGAGTTTTTGTGTTTGCAATTGAGCTACTGGCCGCTATTCCAAGTGTGGTTTATGGTCTCTGGGGAATTTATATACTCATTCCATTTCTCCGAGGAATTGGGAGCTGGATTCACAATTATTTTGGTTGGATTCCATTATTTAGCACCCAACCAATTGGCCCAGGAATGTTTCCTGCTGGAGTGATTCTATCGATTATGATTTTGCCGATCATCACAGCAATTTCTCGGGACTCTCTGGTCTCTTTACCTCCCGAACTTCGAGGCGCTTCCTATGCAGTCGGTTCAACCCGTTGGCAAACTATTTTTAGCGTCCTAATCCCGGCTGCTTTCTCCGGAATTATTGGGGGAGTGATGCTGGGTTTGGGTCGGGCTTTAGGGGAAACCATGGCAGTGACAATGGTAATTGGCAACAGCAACAATCTCAATATTTCCATATTTGCGCCAGGAAATACGATTGCCTCATTAATTGCTAGTCAGTTTCCTGAGGCCGATGATCTGCAACGTTCGGCCTTGATGTATGCCGCATTAATTCTGTTTGCTACTACTCTCATTGTGAATGTTTTAGCTGAATGGATTGTCAATCGTGTCAAAAAATATTAATTAGGTTATTCATAATGACTTCAACATCTCAAAGCCAACAATCTGGTTATACCCATGATGCTATAGAAAGCCAACACATGGATGCCAGAAAAATAATTGATCGTTCCCTAACGATCCTTTCATTTATTCTTTTAGGTTTAGCTATTTTGCCCCTGGGATTAGTCTTGGTCTATGTGACTATCAAGGGAATTGGTCGCCTAAATTTTGACCTATTTACAGAGATTCCTCCGACTGCTTTGCAGGAGGGGGGTGGAGTTGGCTCAGCGATCGCCGGGACATTTTTAGTGGTATTGATTGCTTCAGTTATCAGTATTCCATTTGGCATTGGAGCCGGGGTTTATCTCTCAGAATTTAGTGGTAAGAAAATTGCCAGATGGATTCGGTTTGCGTCCAATGTCTTGAGCGGAGTACCTTCGATTATTATGGGCATTTTTGCTTACAGCGTGATTGTTTTAACGATGAATAGATTTTCAACTCTGGCGGCTGGCTTTGCCCTGGCGTTGTTAATGGTGCCCATCATTGTCAGAACCACGGATGAAGCACTGCAATTAATCCCTCAAGATGTCCGCTGGGCTTCCTCAGGGGTAGGGGCATCTGACTATCAAACAGTCCTTAAGGTAGTAATTCCGGCAGCAATACCGGCGGTGATTACCGGAACAACCCTGGCGATCGCCCGAGCGGCAGGGGAAACTGCCCCGATCATTTTTACAGTTTTATTCTCCCAAAATTGGCCGGATGGACTATTTGATGAATCGGTTCCAACTCTATCTTATTTGATTTATAGCTTTGCTACAGCTCCCTACGATAATCAGCAGCAATTGGCCTGGGCAGCATCTTTGATTCTGGTAGCTTTAGTATTTTTTACCAGTGTTATTTCTCGATGGATGACTCGTCAGCAACAATACTAATCTGTCAATTTGTTTACCAGTTCATTCATAGATCTAGCGTTAGTTTCAAACAACTCTGTTGACTTAGTTAAATTATTAATTTCTGGAGGATATCATGGTTAAAACCGATCAAAATCAGCAATCTACTTATCAGTCTAGCAATCATCAATCTGGCAAGACCGATAGCATTATCCAGGTAGAAAACCTAGATGCTTATTACAGCGATGTTCTGGCTTTGAAAGGGGTAAATATGAAGATCTGTAAAAATCAGATCACTGCTTTTATTGGCCCTTCGGGTTGTGGAAAAGTACTTTAATTCGCTGCTTCAATCGATTGAATGATTTAATTGATGGATTTCATTTAGAAGGTCGTATACTTTACGATGACAAGAATATCTATTCAGATCAAGTTGATCCGGTTAGAGTCAGACGCAAAATTGGGATGGTTTTTCAAAAGCCCAATCCTTTCCCCAAATCAATCTATGAAAATATTGCTTATGGGGCTCGGATCAACGGTTGTTCTGGCGAGATGGATGAGCTAGTTGAAAGTTCCTTGAAACAGGCTGCCCTGTGGTCTGAAGTCAAAGATAAGCTCAAATCTAATGGTTTGTCTCTATCGGGGGGTCAAAAACAGCGGCTTTGTATTGCCCGGGCGATCGCCTTGAAACCAGATGTTATTTTAATGGATGAGCCTTGTTCCTCCCTTGACCCCCTTTCAACTGAGAAAGTTGAAGAATTGATTCACAGTTTAAAAGAGGAATATACCGTGATTATCGTCACCCATAATATGCAACAGGCTATCCGAGTTTCTGATATGACTGCATTTTTTAATGCGGAGGAAGGAGAATCAGGCAATCGATTTGGGTATTTAGTAGAATACAAAAAAACAGAATCAATCTTTAACAATCCCCAGGAAGAAGCCACTCAAAAATATGTGGAAGGGCGGTTTGGTTAGGATAAGGTCAAGTGACAAAACTCAGGATTTTCTAGATGTTGAAATTGTCAAGTATTTTGTATAAGCCAAATTAACTAATAGGAAAACGGTCTGGGAATTCAGTAGCAAATTAAGTATTCAGCTCTTGAATTCCCAGCTCCACTGCAAGAGGCAGCCGATCTCCCAAGGAATTGAACTGAATTGCCAAGTCGTCATATTAAATCCGGTTGGAGTATTATAACAAAAGATGGTAAACCTCTTAGCTTGACTGAACTTTAGATTGTGGGCAACTAAAAGGATTTGATATTAGGTCGGTCAATGGTTATCTCCACAGCAAATTC
>JAAURB010000082.1 GCA_012033335.1 Oscillatoriales cyanobacterium RM2_1_1 | reverse complement strand
ACGACACGCCACACAAATGTGATTTTGTTTACCCCTCATCTTGCCGTTTTTACGGATATGGCTGGAACCACAGTCAGGACATTG
This sequence comes from Oscillatoriales cyanobacterium RM2_1_1, assembly GCA_012033335.1. Taxonomy (GTDB): domain Bacteria; phylum Cyanobacteriota; class Cyanobacteriia; order Cyanobacteriales; family Microcoleaceae; genus JBHJGO01. The sequence continues at coordinate 23,623 of JAAURB010000082.1, read as the reverse complement.
CATCAGATTGAGCCTCAATTCATGGCACTATTATGCAACGCCACATTGGCAACTTCACTGCCCCCAAATTCTTAATTTAGGGGGCAGTGAAGTGCAGGGTTTGATGGATTCGTTCCTGAGTTTAGCCATCAGCAACGCCGAGAACTATACCTGCCAATGCAACCCAAGCATCCAAAACCCAATCATCGGTCTTCGATGCTCCCCCAGAAAACCTGCCATGAATCCATCGCTCTAGGCTAGGATCGCCATTCCGGCTGCCAGCAAATCAATCCGAATCGTAGCCCGTCCAGCCATCTCCTGAACCGTAACGGTTTGATCTACGGGGGGTTGAGACAGTTCGGCATCACTCCAATCTCCCCGATATAAATAGGTAAGGCTGGAATCAATCGGATGCATCGCTTGGTCAATGGTGACATCAGCCCCCCTCGGTTCAGAACCGTGGGTATTGAGCACCATCACCACTTCGCTATCAAATAGCATCATTGACCAGGCCACCAACTCCCCTGGGCCATGAATCGCAAAGGGAAACCCTTCAAAGGAGGTTTCCCTCAAATATTGTCGGCCCCGACGCAGGGTTCTGCCAATCTGATCAGGACGATTTCTTAAGCGGGCGATCGCAGCAATCCGTTGATAGGTGGGATGGGTGGTATCAAAGAAGTGACATCCTTCTGTTCCAAAAGCCCCAAATGCTCCACCAAACATGGCTTCCCGGATATAGCGATCCACATAGGCGCGATCGCCTTCGATCCGATAGTCGTGGTAGTCCTCTGAACCGTCTAAAGCCTGTTCAGTGCCGTAGTAAATCGCAGGAATCCCCGGCATGGTGAGTTGAATCCCGACAACATGGGCCGTTTGCCAGTAGCAATTGGGGATTGCCCCATGGGCGGCAAAGCGTTCCTTATTGTAGCGGGAAGACATATCATGGTCATCTAGAACGGAGACATGATACATCCCCACCTGACGGTAAGCCCCCTCAGTAGAATTCTCGTTAAACAGGTCAAAGTAGGCGTTGGGATGGGCTAAGCCCTTGGCGACAGCAGTTAACTGATTATTGGCGGTGACAATATCAAGAGACGCATCCAGATTGCGCCCAAAGACTTCCATATAACCCATCAACATGCTGCTATCGGTAATTTCTCCGGTTAACAGAAAGTTCTCTTTACCGATAGATTGAGTATATTCATGAATGGCCAGACAGAACTTACGAGACGCTTCTGGAGAGACATGTTTCACCGCATCCACCCGAAAGCCATCACAGTCCGTCAGGGCAATCCAATATTGATATATCCGGGCCAAAGCTTCGATCACTGAGGTATTTTCCAGGTTAAAGTCCTTCAGGTCAAAAAAATCCCCCCGGCGAAATTCCACAAAGGGGCTCATATTATCCTCCCAACTTGCTGACTCCCAATGGCTAATGCTGCCAGATCGGGTATACCAATCCGGGTTCTGAAACTCCTCGGGCCAAACCCCATCATCTAGCTCAATCGGTTGATCAATACTTTTGCCCTGACTAGAACGCCAGCCATGGAATCGATAGGGGGGTGAAAAACGATAGGGAGCCGTGCTGGAGGGATGTCCTCCATTTTGCTCATTTCTGTAGAACCAGTTGTTGCCACTGTGGTTATAAATCACGTCAAGAATAACGTACATGCCGCGATCATGGGCCAGATCCACGAGGTCACGCAATTCCTGCCGGGTGCCAAACCGGGGATCAATATCCAGAAAATTCTGAATCCCATAGCCATGATAAGTTTCCAGATCCTGCCGTTGTTTCCAGGGAGGATTCAACCAGAGGGTTGTCACCCCTAGCCCCTGGAGATAATCCAGCTTGCTCCGCACCCCAGCAATCGTACCGCCAACAAATCGATTTCCGGCTGTCATCCAGGCAGCCTTATCTTTGACCCGGAACTGTTCCGGGCGATCGCGGTCAAATAGGGGCCGCTCCGCCTCTCGACCATCACTAAATCGGTCAGGGAGCAATTGATATAAAAACTGATCTCGCCAACTGGCTGGACTGGGATAAACCCGACCTCGAGGTTTGAGATCGGCTTGGGAAAGTCTACGGGGCACAGAAACTTCAATTTGAGTTGTCATAAAAAAAATTTGCTTCAGGCTGAAGATTGCTAGTCGATTCAAATCCTAGCGGAAATTCTCAGGCTTGAAACACCGATCTGGTTTTCTTCAATTGGAGCAACCTCGAGGATCTCGCCCCCGATTTTGCTAATGCATTCTTTCTAGCCAAACTCAACTCCAGAACTGAGTCGGTTCATAGCCCAACTCTTGCAACATCTCCCGGAACAATGGCAAGCTTAACCCGATCACATTCGTATGGTTACCAACGATTTTTTCAATGAATAAACCTCCCCTGCCCTCTATGGCAAAACATCCGGCACAGTTTAGAGGTTCTCCAGTTTGCACATAGGCTTGAATTTGCTCATCCGTGACCCTGGCAAAATGTACTTGAGTGACTTCACAGCGAGTTAGAGTCCGAGAGACCTCTAAATCAATTAGACTATGGCCGGTCAATAACTGTCCCACGCACCCCCGCATTTGCTGCCATCGTTGGAACGCCACCGCTGCATTCTCAGGTTTGCCATGGATTTCTCCCCCGATCTCCAGCACAGAATCACACCCTAAAATCAGAGCAGAGTCGGGCTGAACATTGATTTCCAGGGCGTTGGCGAGTAATTTTTGGGCAACGACTTCAGCTTTGCAATGGGCTAGGGCTTTGACCAGTTCCGCTGGATCCTCAACCTCAACTTTGGACTCATCAAAATGGCTGGGGCAAGTCATGGGGGCAATTCCTGCCATCATCAACAAACGCTTGCGGGCAGGAGAAGCAGAGGCCAGAATCAGAGTTTTAGCGGGCTTGAATACCATGGCAGGTGAATGTCAGGGGTTAGTTCTAGAAGTTAATTCCAGGAGTTAATTCCAGAAGTGAGGTCTAGACGGGAACTCTAGACGGGAATTCTAATAGACCGAAAAGGACTTGGCCACCTGTTCTAATTGTTGATGGCTTTTTTGCCAGAGGTTATCAGAAATTGAGACATTCAGGGTAAACAGTTGACCGCGACTGATAGCAACACTGGCTAGATCATGGCGAATTTGATTCGGCAGTTTAACTTCATACTCCAACAGGTAATAGGTTTTCTCCCCTAATTCCCTGGCCTCAGCATTGATTAATTCCGCTTCTCGACCAGAACCTTCGGGGGCGATCGCATTTTTACTAAGCTTGTATCCGACCTCTGAAGGGGTGCCAATATCTGACAGGGTTTTGTCTTGAGGCACAGGACTGATGACAACACTGACATTTTCAGCTTGGTCGATCATGTCATGGAATACCACATCTGGGCCATCGGAAACCTTGATCTCAAGCCACCCATTCGGATAGAGAAATTCATAACCACTGGCGGTATTGACGTAGCTCTTAAACCCGGCCCCCGCTGCTACACAACTGCTGAGGCTGAGGCTAAGAAGAACCAAACACAACGTAAAAATTTGTTTCAATCCAGGTTTTAGCATAAATCTATCTTTTATTTTCGGGTTGCATTCCTAATTTTCTCACTAAATGAGTGGTTGTTCACACAAAAAGGGGTTTGAGACCCTCCTCAAACCCCTGCTAAAAAGCGCAGTCTTGGCGATTGATCTGGGATGAACCTTGGTTACTTTTCCAGAGGATAACCCAACATTTTCATGCCACTTCGATCAATTCACCCATTAAGCTGCTGTCAAAGCTTTAAACTCAGATTCTCCAGCTTTTCGCAGTTGGCGATGGAGTTGGAAATTGAGCAGGACTGAAACAGTCCATTGACTCAGGATGGCAAAGGCTATAGCCCCCACAGACGCATGTTCAATGGCGCTAAAGGAGATCACGGAGAACAGGAACGGCAAAGGCAGGGAATTGGGTTGAGTAGATATCACCCCCAGCACAACCAGGGCAAAATCACCACAGCGCTGACAATTCCCACGGCCCAGACCGCCCGCTTTCTATGTTTCATCATCAAGGTCAGTTGCACCAGGCTAACTCCCAGGAAAATTAAGCTGATATTCAATACCAGGCCCCCGATCATGGCCAGATAATCCTCAGGTTGGGCGTAGACCAGCATAGTCAGGGTAAAGAGGGCCGCCATAATTGCCAGGTTCAGGACAATGGCCAAAACAGCCGGACTCTTATCTCCCAGAACTAAATCCCGAATCCGCTGCTGCCAGACACGTTGGTGTTCCTGGCGGTAGCGGGCCCAATCCTGCAAATCCTGACGATGGGGAGACAACGCCGCAATCAGCAAGCTAAACAGCACCAGGTTGAAGCCCAGGGCTATAGCATAATACTCATCCCGGACATAATAATCTTTGGATTGATTGATAAACTCAAAGTTCTGAGATGCAAACCCGAGGTTAAACAGGGAGAAACAAGCTGTTATCCAGTAGCTATCAGCTTTGCTTAACACGGTTGCCGTTGGCGTATGGAAGCAACGCTTCAACCCCTGCCATATCCAGGCTGTCCACACTCCGTAATGCACCAGAGCAAATATAGCCAGAAAGATACCAACAGCACCGATCGGGAAACCAAACCATTCTAGATTCTGGACATCGTGATGACCAAACGGAAAGTATGAGTAGGAATCTCCAGTACGGTTGACCAGGTAGCGCAGCAAAATAGAAGGGCTAAAAATATTCAACCAGTCGAAGCCATTTGTCTCAATCGGCTTGGCATTCATCACCATTAAACCTATAAAAACGGCCCCACTCCCTAACCAAGCTTGAAAACTTCCCAGCCAAGAAGTCACCATGCCAAATAACAAGGCAAAACTACTAAAAAAGATACTGCTACTGATGACTAGGCCATCAAACAAGAGAATTTCACTCAAGGGAACTTCGGCTGATAATCCGGCAAACAAATGGAATGGAATCATCAGGGCAATGCCCAAGTACAAAAGAATCGGCACACCTAATAGTTTGCCCAGGAAGATCCCCTGATGGGATTGGGGACTGAGGCGAATGAAGTTCAGGGTTCCCCGCCGTTCTTCTGTAGCCAGATCGCTGATTAACATGTAGGTTCCAGCGACGATCAAACTAAAAAACCCAATCACACTCAACGCCATAAATACCTCTGTCCAGTAGTCTTTCCACCACAAGACCCAGTTCACTGCCTCGGCGGGGCAGTCTTTGTAGATCATCAATCCATTCAGTTCATCTAGTCGTTGCTGCAGGGCGGCGCTATTGGGGGGTTGGACTGAAGTGCTATGGAGTTGTTTGCTCAGTTGAGTTATCTCAGAATGATACTGATTGTAGAGTTCTTTGAGATTGCAATAGGGACTGCTCCAATGGGAGGCAAAATCCCCAGGTTGCTCACTAAGAGAAGCCCAGATTAAAAACTGAGTCACCATCGACATCCCAGTCACTAGACAAATATTTCGGGGATTTAAGCGACCTTTAATCTCTCGAATCAACTGGGGATTCCCATTGCTGATTGAGTTTAGTAATGGATTCATCATGGTTGGAGATTAATAAAAACTAGATGGGCAGGATGGAAAAAGTTGACAACAAAATAAAAGTCAGGAAGAACTACAAAAAACGGGTTCAAACTGATCCTGACGTTAACGCCTTGAGTTCGGATTGGCCAACGTTGCGAAATTGTTTCACCAATCCCAGGCTGAGGAACCCAAGAACACCGATCTGGGCGATCGCCACCATTAAGACTGTGATCAGAGAAGTATTAAAAACCCCGATAATCGGGAATCCGGTCAAAAGCCATAAACCTGGATCCTGTAATGAAGTCAAACCCAAAATCCCAGGGGGCACAGCAATCATCAGGATTACCGAGCCCGCAGCCCAGGCTGAGGGTTTACGGGCTTTGATGAATAAGAGGAACTGGGCCACAACCGCAGCAATCAAGAGAAATCCCAGGGTCAGGCATAATCCCAGAATCAGTTTTAGAATTGGCCCCGAAGTTACTGCAGTGACTCCCGGAGTGCTCAAGGCCGAAAGCACAAACCAGGGGATCCAGCATACGGCAATAATCCCCAGATTCAGCGCGATCGCCAGCAATGGCGGGCTTTTGTCGTTCCAGAGGAGGTCTTGAACCAGGACTGAATTCCAGAAACCCCTAGGGTTTCGCCGGGTTTTGTCATGAGTTTTGTGATAGAACCTGGCCCAGTCTTGAAGGGCCTGATGGGATGGTGAAAGGGCAGCTAGCAGAATCAAGCAACAACCCGGTAGAACCACGAATAAATAAAATGTCAACCAATTACCTGTCAGACCATAGCGGATGTCAATAGAAAAAGAATTGGGCTTGATGAAACCCATCACCCAAATCTGGAGAGTGAGAACCATCAGGTAACTTTGGCCCTTGTTTATGATCGCAGCGGTAGGATTGCGAAACCGCCGATTTGCCGCTTTCCAAATCCACCAGGTGGGAATTGCTGCGCTGACTAGGAAGAACCCTACAGTCACTTCCAGGTTTATCCCCACAGGGATCTGAAACCATCGCCAATTTTGGAAGAAAGATTGGGTCAGGAGAACAGCCGAATTTCGGGGATTTAGGGCCAATCCCATCAAAAACTCGTTCCAACTCAAGAAGATTGGCACTACAACTATTGACACCAGGAAACAGCCCAACCAGGCTTGAGTCAGTCCCAGCAAAGGCAACAACAAGGCCAGACAGTAGCAGATCAAACTGACAGCACCGACAAACAAAATGTGGGTCAGGACGTAATGAATCGGGATCGCCCCCAGAAGTATCCCCAAAATACCCAGGGGCAGAGCCAAGAGCATCCCCAGATAAAGCAAACTTGGCACCCCCAGCAGCTTGCCGACCAGAATTTTCTGACTCGACTGGGGTGTTAATCGCAGAAAGTTCAATGTGCCCCGGCTTTCCTCCGCTGCCAGGTCACTGATCAGCATGTAAACCCCGATCAAAACCAAGGCAATGGGCCAGATCAGATTCAAGGCTTGAAAAATATCTCCCCACCAGGAGGGCCAATCAGTCCCCTGCCATTGTCCATCTACTGTCAGGGAGTAGGCTTGATTCTCGGCCATAGGTAGGTTTGCCCAAAACGTCATCAGCAATGAGAACTGACACAGAAAAGAGATACCACTGACCAGGATGATTCCCCGAGGTTTGAGCCGCCCTTGGAGTTCCCGAGCCAGTTGGGGATTCCAGTTCCCGATTCGATTTAGTGCCGTTGAAATCCATGTCGTTGCAGCCATTGATCACGCTCCTGAAATTGCTTATCCTTAACCTGAAGTTGAGCCATCATCCAAACCTGTGATTGAAACTTATGATTAATCGGGAAACCCGATAATTGCTTGAACTGTCAGATTGTGGTGGGCTCAAAACCAATCCAGGGGATTGGGAGTTCCGCAACGTTCCCGGTGAGCACATCACAGACCCCAAACCCTAAGACGCTTGCTTATGGCCTAATTTTAAAAAGATCGACTCTAAACTTTCCTGGGTTCGATGGAATTCAGTGACAGGAATTCGAGCCGTCACCAGATCCTTTAATAGTTCTGCACAGTCCTCTGAAGTTCCGGAAAACTCCACCTGGAGCTGTTGGGTTTTGGGCAGAATCTCCCAGGCATCCACTTGAGGATGATTTTTGAGTTCTGCAACCAGGGGATCAATCCCTCCCAGGGCGGAAATCAGAATATGCTGACAACTCAGCCGTTGATACAGGGTTTTCAACGCAGCGCTCTCCACCAGATACCCCAACTCCATAATGCCAATGGAGGTGCAGAAATCCTCCAGATCACTCAGCACATGGGAGGAAATGATAATCGTCATTCCGGCTTCATGGAGGGATTTAATAATGTCGCGAAACTGCATCCGGGCAATCGGATCTAAACCGGATACCGGCTCATCGAGGAGCAGAACGAGCGGTTCATGAATGATGGTGCGAGCCAGGCTGAGACGCTGTTTCATCCCCCGAGATAGGGTAGCAATCATGCTTTTGCGCTTGGGAGACAATTGCACCAGTTCTAACACTTCATATAACCGGCGCGATCGCCGGGGTTCTTGCAAGTTATACAGTCGGGCAAAATAATCCAGGTAATCCCAAACCGTCAGATCGTCATAGAGGGGAAAGTCATCGGGTAAATATCCCAATCGTTGCTTTAGGGTAGGATTGGTGCGATCGCGCAATAACCGCTCCCCACTGATATAAATTTCCCCCGTGGTCGGTTCTTCTGCCGTTGCCAGCATCCGCAATAGGGTGGTTTTCCCGGCTCCATTGGGGCCGATCAAGCCGTAAACTTCACCGCTAGACACTTGTAAATCCAGATCATTCACCGCTAGATGTCGGTCGAATTGCTTGGTTAAGCCGCGTGTTTCAACTGCCAGGTCTTTTGCCATGAGGAATTGAATATTGAAATGGCATTGTAGCTGTCTCCAGCCTAACTTCTCTCTACAGGGATCGTCATGGCCTTTACGGAAATTTCTCCTGAAAACGACGGCAATCTTCTAGCCATTTTGACTCGATTGTCATAACAAATCTTTGCCAGGGACAAGAGCCCTGAACCTAATGAAATTGGCAATCCTGAACAACATGGGCCTGAATGATATGAGAAACCAATGAGATTTTCTTCACGTTAATCGAAAAACCCGTGCAGCAGATTTATGCTAGGGAATAAGTCAGCCGTGGTAAGTCTGCTCAACCTGCTCAAACAGTACAACCTGATCAGGCCCACTGGTAAGACTTCAAGACATCACCTGAAGATGAAACTCAAAGATGAGACTTAGAGATAAGACTCAAAAACGAGACATAAACATAAAGCTCGAAGTCAGGATCGATTGAAGATAGATTCTGACAACCAAACCATATCTGTCTATCAGCATGTATTCTGGTGATCTAAGGTGACTTCTCTAATTCCTTGCATGATTTTGACTGAATCCCTGGCGAACCAATGGCATTCCCAACTGGAGCAAGACTATCCCAGCCAAAGTTCTGAGGCACGGGAAAGTATTGTTCGATGGCTGCTGGGTGCCAACTCAAATCAGTGGGATACCCTGACTGCTCCTCAACAGCTTGCCATTGAGCAGGGAATTCAGTTTCGTTATCGCGTTTTGCAACAGCGTTATCTGGGTACCTCTCCAGAACAGGCTTACCGGAACTTGATGCAGCGGTTGGGGGGGCTGACCATTCTGCGCCAGAAAATTCGAGCCTGGGTTGCCATAAGCCGCGATCGCCAGCGCCAGGTGATTGATGTCCTGCAGGAAGTCATCCAGGAAATGCTCCACAGCGATCGCTATCTCCAGCAACAACTGGTCTGGATTGCTGAATGCACTTCAGATCGAAGACTCCGCAATACATTGCTGTTCACCAGCGTCGAAGAGTACTGCCTGCGACCGATTCGGAACCAACCCCTGATTGCCTATCGTTTTGTCAATTACCTGCGCCGCTCTCAGAAAGGGGGGCTGACTCATGTTCCTGTGGGGGAATGGGTTCGCCAGGTCTCAGATGAGACGGTGAGCGGAGAAGCCGAAGATCCAATTAGTTTGCTCGATCCGCAAGCGGTGGCCCAGTATGAAGACAGCCAGTTTTTTGAACATCAGTACACCCAATGTGCGGCGGTTCAGACTGAGTTTGCGACTTACCTGCGGGAACAGGTGGATCCCCTGGCAGCAGAGTGGTTACAGCTTTACCTGCGGGGCGAATCTCAAGAGGCGATCGCCCAACACCTGAATCTCCCCATCAAACAGATCTATCGCCTGCGGGAAAAAATTAGTTACCACGCTGTGCGGAACTTTGCCTTGAAACAATCCCCAGAATTGGTCACAACCTGGCTGGGAACATCTTTAAATAATCGCTTGGGGTTATCCGAAACTCAGTGGCAGGAGTTTCTCCAGGGGTTGACTCCGCCCCAACAACAAATTCTGGATCATTTAAAGCGGGGTCAAGGGGTTGAAACCGTGGCCCAACACCTCAAGCTCAAAACTGATCAGGTCATCAGTGAGTGGACAAAACTCTATTTTACCGCTCAAGCCCTCAGGAACTCAGCAGGGACTTGATGGTGATGGCAAGCAGGATGATTGTACAATGGGATGAAGGGGGCATGGCCCCTGCCTGAGGACGAAGTTCCCAAACCCCTTTCTCACTTTATTCAGGATTGATTCAGGATTGATTCAGGATTGATTCAGGATTGATTCAGGACTGCCATAGCCCAGTACTTCCTAAAGTTGATTTTCGCAGGTCATTCCTGATGGCCCGGGGACTGAACCAGCAAGCCCCAGCAAAACTGTACGGCTACTGCTAAATCCCTGGTTTGTCGAGGATAGGAAACGTCGGGCCGCTGGATCACAATCAAGGGAATTCCCAATTTGGCCGCTATAGTCCGTTTGGTTATTTCTCCCCCACCCTCCCCCGAGGCTTTGGTCACCCCTAGAGAAATTTGCCATTGTTGCCAGAGAGCAAGTTCAAGGTCTGGGGAAATCGGCGGTCGGATTGCCACAATCCGGTCAGGGGTAAATCCTGCAGCCAGGGCCGCGTTGAGGGCTACAATTGAGGGCAAAATCCGGACAAACAAAGTTGCCCGCTCTTGCCAGGGCTGAAACTCAGCTAGATGCCGATATCCCAGGGTGAGCATGACCCGATGGCCTACTAAAAACTCCCCAGTGAGCAAGCTATTGAAATCCTTCAAGATAATCCCCTGGGTTTCCGATATAACCTCAGGTCGCTCGTAACGCAGATAGGGAATTTGGGATTGAGTGGCTGCGGCGATCGCCAGTTGAGAAATTTCTACGGCAAAAGGATGGGACGCATCCAGAATGGCCCCGATTTGATACTGAGTTAAGAATTGGGTCATATGTTCCGGGTGCAACTGCCCAACCCAGATCTGGAGTAACTCCGACTCAGGGGGATACAATTTTTTGGCGGCCACCGTAGTCACCGTAACGATACAGGGGAGTTGCTGGGCTAAAATGGCCCGAGCCAATTCAGCACTTTCGCCAGTTCCACCAATCAGCCAGATTTGATTTGACTTGATCTGCATTGATCAGAAGTTCATCTCTTGACAGCCTCTCTGCCTCAATTGCAGGTCATTAGACAACTATTTAGACAATTATAAATTGGACAATTATAAAGATGATGGACGGAGATCCTTGAGCCTTACAGTTTGGGTTTCGGGCTCACGGAGACAATTGATCAGGTATTTCACCTGAAGCATTCTTATTCAATTAACACTGCTTTTTGAATCGGCATCTGCCTGAACTGTGGGCTTCGGCGAGCTTGGGTGACCTGGAAGAAAATCCCCCAAGCCCGAGGAGAAAATAGGGCAGGGGCCGCAACCTCCCAGGCACTCTGAAGTTTGGCTTTTCTCAAAGCCACTATGCCCCAGTGGAGCCTGAGATAACTCTCAATCCGACTGAATCTGGACAGGCGCTCAGAATACTTGGGATGAACGAACGCCAGGATTTTTTCCTTCATCAGAATATTAGTTGCTAATCGCTGCTGATAGGAAAAAGTTTGATTGTATGATCCAGGCCAGATGGTGCGATAAGCCAGACATTGATTCAAAAAAAGGGCATCCCCAAACTGGGCAATCCGAATCCAGGAATCAATATCATCACAGTTGGCATCCAGACTAGAATCCCAGCCCCCTGACTTGAGGAATGCAGCTTTACGGTAGGCCACCTGAACTGGCGTTCCAAATGGCAATTGCTCCAACAGCATCCCAAAATGGATATCGGCTTGGGGAGTGTAAAACACCTGCCCTGGCCCAAAAATTCGGGTACGGCTGAGTTCTTGTCCCTGAGGATCCACCTGAGCTGCCTGACAGGAACAAATCACAACCTCTGAATTCTGTTCAGGGGCGATCTGAATCTGATAGGCAGCGATCGCCTGACGAATCTGTTCCAAGCAATTTGGTGCCAGATAATCATCATCATCCAGGGGCTTGATCCATTCCCCTGTGGCCATTTCCACCCCAACATTCACCGCCGCAGAGTGGCCCCTGTTTCCAGGATTGCGGTGATAAATCAGACGCAGATCACCCTGAGCCTGAAATCGCTGCACAAGCTGCCGAAGGTAGACCTCTGTGCCATCCTGGGAACAGTCATCTACCACAACAACCTCACTCGGAATGGTCTGTTGTAATGCCGAGTGAAGGGCCCGCTGCAGCAACTCTAGACGATTATAGGTTGTGATGACAACACTAAACCGAATCGGCTTCTCTTGCTTGGTTTCTGGGATCTTAGTTTCTGCGATCATTGAGTTACTCAACGCAACAGCTCAGAAAAGCCCTGCCGATGCCAAAACTGTTTACTTTAATATTTTCATCTATGGACTAGTCTAACGTTTCATTGATTCAATCGGACGCTGACCCAAAAGTTTGCCTAGCTCTTGTGTGTCATGACATGTAACTCTACCGGAAAGATCGAGCAATCAATCCATGCTTTAGGACTGACGTTGTAGAGATTGCAATTGCAGGAGTAACGTTTCAACTTCTGCCTGGAGAGACAAAAATTCAACCTGCTGATCGATACTATAAGGGGGCTTTGGGATGAACAGATCAGATTGGACGGTGAGCCGGCGATCGCCTTGGGCATCAGCTCGATTTTCCTCAAACCCGGAAGGACGAGACAAAGTAGTTAAATTAGACATCAGCACTTGACCAAGCATCTATACTTTTATTAACAAGTCTTAACTATACCCTAACCTAGGGGTCAACTTGAATCCAACTCTCCCTGGACTGTTTTGTTTTTTTAATCGAAGCAACCCACAGGGTAAACTTAGAGTTAAGTATTCGAGTCAAGTAAATTAGAGTCAAGTCAAGTTGTGTACTCGTGATGACAGCTATTCTGCCTCCAAATCAAACCCAGCTTCAATGCTGGCCTGGTCTAATTGAAGCCTATCGTTCCTATCTGCCGGTAAGTGCCTCGACTCCGGTTGTTACCCTCCAGGAAGGCAATACGCCACTTTTGCCGGTTCCAAGGGTCGCTCAGGAGATTGGCAGAGCGGTTCAGGTCTATGCCAAATACGATGGCCTCAATCCGACCGGTAGCTTCAAAGATCGGGGCATGACCCTGGCGATCTCTAAGGCCAAAGAGGCCGGGGCCAAAGCTGTAATTTGTGCCAGTACAGGCAATACCTCTGCCGCAGCGGCAGCCTATGCCCGTAGGGCTGGCATCAAAGCCTTTGTGGTGATTCCAGATGGATACGTGGCCCTGGGAAAGCTAGCCCAAGCCCTACTCTATGGGGCAGAGGTTCTAGCCATTCAGGGTAACTTTGACCAAGCCCTAGAAATTGTCCGGCAGGTCAGCGATCGCTACCCCGTTACTCTGGTCAATTCCGTTAATCCCTATCGGCTAGAGGGCCAGAAAACGGGGGCATTTGAAATTGTGGATGCCCTGGGAGATGCCCCCGATTGGCTCTGTATCCCGGTGGGCAATGCCGGCAATATTACGGCCTACTGGATGGGATTTTGCCAGTATCATTCGTTTAATCGATGCCAGCGCTTGCCCCAGATGATGGGATTTCAGGCGGCGGGGGCGGCTCCTCTGGTTTCAGGTCAACCGGTTGCCCACCCCGAAACCCTGGCCACAGCCATTCGGATTGGTAACCCGGCGAGTTGGGAACGGGCGATCGCGGCCCAACAGTCTAGTCGGGGCAGTTTTACAGCGGTCACAGATGCTGAAATTTTAGAGGCTTATCGTTTGCTGGCGGCGGAGGAAGGGATTTTCTGTGAACCCGCTAGTGCGGCTTCCGTAGCCGGATTGCTCAAAGTCAAGGATCAAGTCCCCTCAGGAGCCACGGTTGTTTGCGTGTTGACGGGGAATGGACTAAAAGACCCGGATACTGCGATCACCCATAGCAATAATGCTTTTAAATCCGGCATTCCGGCTGAAATTGAGGCCGTTGCAGGGGCGATGGGATTTTAGGGAGCCCGAGACGAATTTAGAGTTGTGCTGGTCTGGGGAAAGTTAGACTGATTCGGTATATTAGGTCTAGATTACCAGACCTATCATTTGGATTTAGACCCCAATGCTTCCAGAAATTGTCCGTCCTCTCGTTCGCACTCAGGTTCGGCTTTTGGCCAGTGCCACCTCGACCCGGCAAACCCTGGTTCAGACTATTGCCCGCTGGTTAGGATATCTAGGGGTTGAGGCTCAGGTGACTCAGCTTGAAACGGATGCTAATCAGATTCAGGTGGCTCTGCGGGTTGGCAAGCCTTCAACCTGTGACCCCAGGGATTGGCAAAAGATTATTGATAATTTGTCCCAGGGGGATTCATCCCAGCCCTTGGTCGATCTGACCTATGAGCAAATGAGTGAAAAGCAACAGACCAAATTGCAACGCTTGCTGGCTTATATGGTTCAGGTTGCCCAACCAGAAGCCGAAGTGGACTGGGACAAGTTTGTGCCGCTACTGAAGAACCTGGAGTTCAATGATCAACTGATTGCCGGAATTCGGGTGGCGCTCAAAGTCCCTCAATCTCTAGATCTATTAACAGAGGAACTCGAACCCGATATTGCCGCGATCGCCCTAGAAAAAGCAGTCAGCATTGCTTTACTAGATCGGCGAGTCAATCCCCAGGAAGACCAGGCACTGACTAAATTCTTGGATGCAATGAAAGTCAGCGAAGCCTAGGGATTGATCTGAGCCTGTTGAATCAGATGCCGTCCCAGGGTTTGAATCCCGGTGTGGGTATAGTAATTGGTCGCCATGTCCAAAAAAGCCCCTAAATAATCAAGCTTATCGGGGGTGACTTCGATGAAACTCTGCAGATTGTCAATAATTTTCTCCCGGGTTAATTGCCGCTCTGCAATAAAACGGTCTATCCAGGGCTGAACGGCTACAAAACTTTCCTGAACAAACCCTAGCTTAGAGGCGGGATTTGCTCCGGGAATTGAGCTATTAATTCGTTTAAACCCTTCACTATTTTCCAGTTCGGTGGGGGTTAGTTTAGTTAAAACAGCAGCGGTTGAGGGGGTAAAGTCTGAACCCAACGGAATAATACCATCCAGACTAATCAGAGCCGCCATCCGGATCAATGATTCATCCTGGTATTGGGGCAAGGCTTCGACAAAAACGGCGATTCTGTTGTTAGAAATTTGATGAAGTTGACAGAAGGCCAAAAGCTCAGTCACGATCTTGAGAGATAAATCAATAGCCTGGGCCTTGTCTGCTTTAGGGGTTATTTTACTCAGCAGTCCCAGGAAGTTAACCTGCTCACCAATTTTATTGGCCAGGGTGGCCGTACCCAGGGTAGTTCCAGCGTTATCAATCCCCTGGTACAGCCAGAGGACTCGATGGTAAAGTTCAGGTTGGCCTTGATAAATCTCCAGGGCGCGATCGCGAATTTGCTGGACTGAACCGGGGTCAGAATTTCCAGTAACCTGACTGATGGCTTGATCAAAGCTGCCGAAGTTTTGCCATGTTCCTGGGGCAATAAAATCCAGGGCTTTTAAAGTTCTCACGGTGATTCCCGAAGTGGGCAGTTGGTCAATGAGTTCGATGATTGACTCGCTCAAAACAATTCCTCTGTTATTAGTCATCTGTTCAGCGACATCGCCAACCTTGGAGGTTTAAAGTCAAGCCTTTGCCTTTTTTTGAGTCAAAAACATCCGTTCCAAACTCATGGCAGCCACCCCAGAAATCACCAGAAGCATTCCAAAAACCTGTAAAACACTCAGCTTCTCCCCAATAATCAACCAGGCAAATAGGGCAGTTAATGCTGGGCCAGTGGTGGCAATAATTGATGCTAGGGCAGCACCAGCATTCCGAATCGCAAAGTTATTCAACAGATAGCTACATAGGGTCAAAATCCCCAGGATAATTCCCCCAATCATTAAACCCTGGCCTACATCAGGGGCAATCATCACACTGACCCCCTGGGGAAGACTGACAAAATTACTCAGTAAACCAATGCCAATTAAGCTGACGGCGGAAAAGACAAAAATTGCAGCAAAATTGACCAGACTAAAAGGAATGGGATGCAGTTTACCCGCTGCAATCTGAGTCAGCAAGACGTACCCAGCAAAGGTAATCCCCGCCATGACTGAAGCCGTGACTCCCAGTTGCGGGTTACCAAAGGCAATGGGCCCTGTGCCCAAAAGGTTGGGCAAACTCAGAACAGCCCCCATAATAATTAACGACATGGCAGCAATCCGAATCCAACTCGGGCGATCGCCAAATAGCGCCCAAGAGGCAAACACCGTCACAATCGGATAGATAAAGAAAATCGTAATCGCGATTCCAGTGCGAATTTCCCCCAAAGCAATATAAATTGAAACTTGAGATAGAAACAGAAAAAATCCACTGCCAATCACCGTCCGCATTAAGGCTCGATCCCCAGACTTGAGAAATCGCTGCAAATCATTCCATACGGCAGGATAGAGTAGGGTGGCGACAATGGGCATCAAGGCCATCACCACAATCATCCGCAGCAGCAAGATCAATAAAGAATTACCAATGCCAGGGGCAATCACGCCAGTCACATCAAATACCCCAAAGATCTGGCGGGGCTCAGAAGATTTCAGTAAAATCTTGATGCAAACATTGAAAACAGACAGGGTGATGGCGGATAAAAAGGCCAGGATTAGTCCCAATTGCACCCGAGAATTTTTTTGGATTTGAGATGGGGGCGGGGTGACTATGGGTTGGGACGGCTTGGGAGTCGTCGTTGGTCGAGGGGGCAGAGGTCTAGGGGTAGGCTGTAGAATGTTCGAAGTGGGTTGCTCGGGTTCGAGCTGAGTACCTTGATTGTCTAGTTGCCCCCGCAAACGGTTCACTACAGCTTCTAGCAAAGCCTCAACCTGTTGCTCCAGGCTTTGCATGTGAACCAGACGCTCAGATAGGTCGCTTTGATAGCTATTCAGCTCCTTTTGCAGTTCTCTAAAGGTTTGGTTTAAGCTGCTATTTAAAACGGCTTCAAGTTCCTCTGAGGGCAAATCTGCGTTGGCCTCTGTACCAGGCAGCAGAACTCCTTCTGGATCAACTTCTAGCAGGGGCTGATGTCCCGAGCGACCCTGATTAATTCTGAGAATCAGCTCTCGCTGGACATTACTCGCTAATAACTGCGCCAGTTGTTTGAGCCAGACTTGTTGCTGAGAAATCTGGCGTTCTGAGAGGGTTTGAATCCGTTGAAAGCGCAGATTTTCCTGTTCTTGACGAAGCTGCTCGACTTCTTGAATCAACTGATGCTTATCCCGCTGTAACCGCTGAATATCCTGGGACAAATCTTGCTGAACATCTCGCTGGAAGCTTTCAAGTTCATGGATCACGGAACTCAAGACCTCCTCTGGTGGTCTTCCCTGTCTTGCTCCCGAGGATAGGGGCTGATTATCCTGTATGCCCATGGGCAGTTAACCTCAAAATTGACCTGCTGGATCAGCTAACGAACTGGAGAACTGGAAATTGCCCTAACTAGTACCCTAAACCATTGATTTTAGCTTGAGCGCGATTGGCAAATTCATTACACTCGCAACCTCCGATGTTAAACTCCTTAAAGCTAGGATACCCTTGCTTTAAGATTAGGTCTACCGATCCCTAATATTGTTCAACCATCCAGTTTTCAGAGGGAGTTGCTCTCTAAGGCTATCCTATCAATACCCGTTCAATATCAGTGAGAATTTCCGCACTTTTCCCATTTTAGAAGAAATGTGCCCCAATCTATAGCGATCGCCCTTTCCAATCAGCAATTGTTAGGACAAGATGAGACGGGTTATCCCCCTGGGCTAATATTGAAATCATCCGGCCTGATCCAATTGCCCACAACAAGTTAACAATACTTCTTAGCAATACTTCTCCCAAATTGCTAGATCCTCGGGGCGATCAACATCTGATAATTTCGGTAAAAGCGCCACGTTAAGATTGAGTTGCTGGCAAATTGCAGCGGTTTGCCAGAAAACCTGCTCTGTTCCCCAAAAAATTCCTTGAAATACCTCCGGGACAAATCGCTGCAAACCGATCAGATAATATCCTCCATCCTCAGCAGGGCCAATTACAACCTCTCGTTGCTTCAATAACCTAAACGCTTCGAGCAAAATTTCCGTCGTTAAGTCTGGGCAATCAGTACCCACGGCAATCACCCCAGAATCACCCTGATCAAAAGCGTTCTTGAAGGCCAAAGTCAGGCGATCGCCTAAGCTCCCAAACCCTTGCTGAACATAGGTCAGGTCTTTTCCAAGCCAGACTTCCATCGCCTCCAGGTTACCCCCTGTGTAGCAAACCTCAACAATCACAGAATGAAACTGAGCAAGTTGTCCCGCTGTAGCAACTATTTTCGCCGCCATTTGACGATGGACTTGAGTTGCGCCTTCAGCCCCTAAGGCAGGAATAAGACGAGTTTTTGTTTTCCCGGGTTCGGGATAACGGGTAAAGAGAAGCAGGCGTTGCATTCGTTCACCAGTAAATGTAGCTCAATTAGGTATGTTAATATAAATAAATCTCTTCGGATGCACTTCGGACGCATAGCTCAGTTGGTTAGAGCACCACGTTGACATCGTGGGGGTCGGTGGTTCGAGTCCACTTGTGTCCATCCCTCTGAAATCTTGCTGTGTAGAGCTTGCAGAAGTTTGATCTTTTGCTCTACCTGGTTGATCTGTTTACCACGGTTGGGGCCAAATATGGTCAGAAGTGGACAAAAGTTGGGTGCAACACCCAATCTGATGGCCCATGGCAAAGTACTGTACGGTCTCCATTTCGGAAAATCGTGGCCGGATTCGGCTGCGGTGGACTTATAAAACCCATCGCTATAGCTTGAATTGGGGGATGGCCTACACCCCGACCTATCTGAAGGTGGCTCGAATGACCGCCCATCAGATTGAGTTAGATATCGAATCAGGCAACTTTGACGAGACTCTCGATAAGTACAAACCTGACCATCGAAAGTCTGTCCCAGAACAAGAAAAAATAACTGCGGCTGAGTTGTTTGAACGCTTCATCAAGTTTAAGGATTTTGGACAAGCGTACTATTGAATACCGTGTGTATTTGGTATTCAGGTGTCGAATCTCGTCAAGGTTGGCCACGCTAGGTCAAGAATGACAATAAAATCAATAAGCCAAATGTCAAATTTTGTGTGATTGAATCTGACCATCGGCTTGGGAGGGAATTTCTCTGGTTAAATTTATGAGCCTGTCTGCCAAAGCTTTTACCATGAGACGATTAGAAACATCTTCTCCCCGCTCTAGATAGTGAACTTTCCCCTGTAAAACTGGAGAGTCAGATTCAATCACATCGACTTGGCCGTGATAGTCACTGTAGACAATGGCAGCAATGGGTAATGGCTTGTCGAGTTCAGTTTCACAAAGGTGTTTCCAGGCGTGAATTTCATCTTCTGTTTTGACTAAGATCACTGCATGGGTAGCCTGGGACATAATCACTTGATTTTCAGTGGTGATTTTCCCGCCGACATCGAACAGCAGCAGAGAGTTACTGATACGTTGAATGTCCCTGGCCTTTGATGTTGCAAATTCAGGTGTGAACTTTGCTTTGTATTCTTGCTTGAGTTGCTTTGCCAACTCTGGATATTTCTGAGCTGTCTCAGAATAAAAGGAGCCATCTCCATCTGGGCAACCTGAGATGGAATAGAAATCCTCTGGAGCATCTGGATGTTCTAGAATTGCCAGCTTTAATCCCTCCTTAAGAACCGTTTTCCCGGTATTGGCAGGGCCACAGAGAACAACTTTGACTGCAGATCTGGGTTCATATTCAAGCTCCAAGGTTTGCCCCACTTGATACTGGGGAGAATGACTGATGGTCACTATATATCGATCCAATCCCCGATCACCAAGTTTGGGATCAAAAACTGCGATCGCACTGTAGAGGTGGGCGACTTGACTGGCGATCGCAAAACTAGCCAAAACGGTTGAGCGTCCGTAGATTCTGAGGAGTTTGCCGCCCTTGAGCTGATCAGCAGAGAGCATCTGTTCCAAGCGCAGTCCAGCCGCTTGAACAATCAAATCACCGTCAACTCGGACGGCAGGGTTGATTCTGGTGTTAAGAATATTGTTATCCCAGTCAATCAGAAACGAAGGTTCCCTGTCAGAGCTAGATTGCGGCGGCTGAATTTCCCCAGTTTCAAAATCAATCCGACTGCCTAGGGAATATTCGGAAGCAGTGGTAACCACAACCACATAGGCTTTCAGACGGGTATCGGAGACCGCGATCGCCCGATATAGATGAGCGACTTTGTGAGCTAGAGTATAGCCAGCCAGGACAGAGATGCGTCCATAAATTTTCAGTAGATTGCCGCCTTTGAGTTCACCGGAGGAAATCATCTGTTCGAGCCGAGTGTCAACGGCCTGAACAATCAAATCACCGTCAGCAGGAATCGTTTCACCTTCAGGGGTTTTGGCAAAGTCAACCTTTAAGACATTGTTGTCTAATTGGATGCTGTAAGGTGTCATCACTGTTCTCCTAAACGACTACCAACGGTTCAGACTCTGACATGGAGATGGAAAAGGGGTTTTCCTAAATAAGTTAGTTTGGGGGCAGTAGGGATTAGATGGAAGGCAGTAGGGAGTAGGGATTGCCAAGAACCAATTGCCAACTGCCAACTGCCCATTGTCTAAAAAACAACTGCCAATTGCCCATTGCCTAACGAGTTAACCATGATCAACTTACCTGAATCTACCAAAACTTTTGATTTCCGCCCAGAGGTTGAGTTGTTGCAGGTTTTAGCGCGGGGCTCGTTGAAACAAAATCTGCCCAAGGCGGTGCGATTGTGGGTGATTTTGAGATCCCTCTATGGCGATGAGACCGATCCGGTGAAGGTGTCGCTGGATGAAACTTTTACCTACAGCAATTGGCGGGATCAGTTTTTTACTCAGCCAGAGTTTCACCGAGAGGATAAACTGCCAGAAAGTCACGATCCAAACTGTGCTTGCGCAAAACACTTGAGTGATTGGCTATTTCAGACGGAAGTTGGTGTGCATCCTGACCAATGGCGACGGGCTTTTTTGAAACTCTACCCGATGGAACTGGCAGAATTAGAGAGTTTGCTGTCTGCGGATGAACTGGCTACACCTCAGAGCAGTGCTCAGAAAAAGACCCATCGTTTGTTTGCCATGACGCGGAAGAATTTGCAAAATGATTTCAAAGCTCTGGTACAGATGGGATGGCTACGAACCACCAATGCCCCAGACGACTTGAGCAAGAAGCCCAAAATGCTCTACCAGAAGGTTCAGCAATTCCCTCAAGTTGTTATGAGTTCTGAGTCTCAGCACCCTGAAGCTAGGGAGGGAGTAGTCAGAAATGTGATTCAGAACGATCTAGTCGATTTCTTCGAGGACTTTGCCTATGAAATTAATGGTCAGCAGCGGTTCTTTTTGGAGATTGACTACATTGTTCATCGCCAGTTCTCAAAGCGGATTCATGCTCTAAGACAACAATTGAAGGAAATCTGGCAACGAATACCGGTGCTACCGGCTCAAATCCAGTATGTCAGTGCCCGCAATTTTCAAAACCATCAGGATGAGGGGGAGAGCCACATCATCTATCCAGTTTGTCTCTACTATTCCCACCGGGCTCCCTATTTATTTGCCTATGGTCAAACACCTAGGGACGAAGCTCAGATTGATTGGTATGACTTTCGATTAGACCGGATCAAGGATTTGCAGATCTTGGATTGGAAACAGGTGAGCACTGCTGACTTCAATCTGGAGATTTGTGAATTAAAAACGCCTCAAATGATTGATGCCATGAGAGGTGAGGCTTGGGGATTTGATTTTTATAAGCCTCAAGCTGTGCTTTTGATTCGGTTTGATCGCTACTTTCACAATCGCTATGTGGAAGGAACGGAACGGAATGAACTGTTCAAGCAAATTCCGGTGCAACAAGCTCAGAGCTTGGTAAATCATGCTGTTCTGAAACCGGAGCAACGGCAGAAATTGTTGAAAGTTTTGCAGGGGCGATCGCAGGATGTCTACTGTCGTTTGAACTATCGTCAGGACGATTACAACGTCATTATGCGTCTCAGGGCTTGGGGGCCGCAGGTTGAGGTGCTGCTGCCGTGGGATTTGCGGGAGCTGATGGCCAGGGATATTCAAAATACATGGAAACTTTATCAGGATGAATGATGAAAATGACTGAACAATCGAAGCTTTCAACCCGATTTGAGGAGGCGCTAGTTTTTGCGACGCAACTGCATCAAACCCAGGTGAGAAAGGGGGGGGATATTCCCTACATTAGTCATTTGCTGGGGGTGACGGCTCTTGTCCTGGAGGATGGGGGTGATGAGGATGAGGCGATCGCGGCCTTGCTCCACGATGCGGTTGAGGATCAGGGGGGGGCTGAGACCCGCGAGGCGATTTTGCAGCGATTTGGGGAGCGGGTTGTCGCAATTGTGGATGGGTGTACGGAACTCTATGCGGTGCCGAAACCGCCCTGGCGCGATCGCAAGTTGCGCTATCTGGAGCAAATGCAGCAGGCTTCTCCAGAGGTGTTGCGGGTTTCAATGGCGGATAAGTTGCACAATGCCCGTTCAATTTTGATGGATTGGCATCAAGAAGGAGAGGCAGTTTGGCAAAAATTGAAGGGGGGTCAAGCAGGAACTTTGTGGTTTTACCACAATCTTTTGGAGGCGTATCGGCGGGGAAATTCTCCGGTGCTCCTAGCAGAGTTGGAGCGGTTGGTGGCTCAGTTGGATTGCTTGGGAATGGCGGGGGGTGAGGAGTAACTGGGATTGGAGATGGGGAGATTAAGATGGGGACAGTTGTGTCTGAACGTGCAGGTCATACTAAATCCGGTATTTCCAGGAGTGCTAAAACCCCACCGCCTACGGCACCTCCCCTTGCTCTAGACGCGGAGCGGCTTCTCGCTAGAGTAGGGGAGGTTGGGAGGGGTCGGCAGCGTTTTTGATACTCACCAAACCGGATTTGGTATTACACCCAAAGGGCGAGTTACGGTTCGTTTGTTGCAACTGAATCGCCTGGAACGAGTTGAAGAACGGCAACTGTTGAGAGCAGCAAAAATGATGGAAATTCTATCAATCAGTTTAGAATAAATTTTTCCGGAAGCTAGAAAAGATGATTTGTATTTCTCTAGTAAAGAATAAGTGCGTCGCTCGAATTTAATCTACGTTAAAAGAATTATGAAGCAACGTAATCCTGTTCCTGAGATACTGACCAGCCCCACCAGATATTTTATTATTTATTTTTTATTTGGATCTACCCTGTTTGGGTTGGTTTCCAGTGGTCTGTCTACATTATTTTGGGATCGTTTTATTCCGTGGCTGGAGAGAAAGCTAACAGTTGATTCGACTGTGATGGTTCCGGGAGTCGTAATCAGTCTGAGTCTGTTTGTTTTGATAATTGTTTACTTCATTCCTTTCTTTCGCTTGCTGAAGCGTTTACAATCTCTAGTTTTTTCTAGTCCAGAGACTGAGGTTGAGGCAAATGTAAAAAAACTTGAAGAGCATCTTCCAGGTCTGATTACGATCATGAGTCCTAAAGAAGATTCTCCAGCCGAGCGTGCCATCAGACACCATTTGAATGATGATCGATTGCCCCATCTCAAACACTGCTGGTTGATTTGTACGCCCAAATCTCAACCTGTTGCAGAGAAGTTAGATCAGAGGTTCATCGGCGAAGGTCTGGGTCAGAGGTTTCAGCTTCACTATGGTGCTGGTTACAGGATGAAAGATCCTGATAGCCCCGATGATCCAGAAGCAGAGATGAGTCTATTG
>JAAURB010000081.1 GCA_012033335.1 Oscillatoriales cyanobacterium RM2_1_1 | reverse complement strand
TTATCTTCCAGCGAGAGCGAGACTTCGCCACAGCCTACTGGGAAAAAAAATCGGGATTGGCTGAATTTTGGGATTGGGTTGATGCCAGTGGACTTTCCCTTTTATTACATGTTTTTGCAAAAGAAATTTTTTATCTGGTGTGGGATGGCTCCAGTTATCAAATTCCCGCGCAACAGTTAGAGTGGGCCCAAAAAAGTCTGGCCAGTGCTGTAGCCCAATCGGCGAAACTACGAGTTGTCATGGGTCATTTGCCCCTATATCCTGTCTCGGCCCCCCGGGACAAGTTTGGGGAAATCCTGCAACCGGCAGAGGATTTGAGGGCCTTGCTAGAACAGTACCAGGTTCATCTCTACATTAGTGGCCATCATCATGCTTACTTTCCCGGTCATCGCGGTCAGTTGAAACTGTTATTTTCTGGGGCATTGGGCAGTGGGCCACGACAACTTCTCGGAACTGATCTACCCCCTCAACACACCCTCACCGTTGTTGATGTTGACCTTCAGGCCGCTGAAACTCGCTACACAACCTATGACATGAACACCTGGCAGGTGATTGATCCCAAAACATTTCCAGAAAAGATTGTCGGGTCAACGGGCTGGGTCATGCGGGATGATATTCAGGACGTGGGGATGGGTTTCTAGCCCAAGGGGTTATCGACAACTGATAGCTTGCTTGAAAGTCTTGTGCTGCGAGACTTTCAAAAAATCAAACCCTAACGAAACGCCATTTCAGCTTTCTGTCGGTTTGTTAAGAATCAAGAACCCCTCCTGGTAAGTAGCTACGTAATTAATTAGAAGAATTAATTAGAAGATTGATCGGGGTGAAAGGGTTACTGCCCCCTGCTTGAGACGAAGCCCCAGAACCCCTTCCATTTAACAATTAATTTAACAATTAATGACAACCCCCTGCTTACAAGAGCTTCAAGGGCCTAAAACTTTGAATTTACAATTAATGAACAATTGCGCTAGGCTTTCCCAGAAGCCAAATTTTTGATAGAATTAAGAGTCCTTGCTTCTTTTGGAACCCGATTGCAGCTCAGTCGATTCACAGAAATAGAGGCCACTATGTCCATAAGGAGAACTTTTCAATGAAATCTTTCGTGTACGAAACCATGTACATTCTGCGTCCTGACTTAATTGATGAACAGGTGGGACAGGCGATCGCCAAGTATCAAGATCTTTTACGAGAGCAGGGAGCCTATGACATTCAGGTGCAGAATCTCGGCAAACGTCGTCTGGCCTATGACATCCAAAAATACCGGGAAGGCACCTATGTTCAGATGAATTATCAGGGGCCCGGTCAACAAATTGCTGTTTTAGAGCGAGCCATGCGGTTGAGTGAAGATGTTATTCGCTATCTCACCATCAAACAGGAAGTCACTATTGATAAAGTTCCAGCCCGAGAACCCGAACTAGAACTCCAGGAAAGCTAGAAGTCTTGAGGTAAGGGCGGGTAATCCCCTGGGGACAGGGTGACCCTGCCCCTACTACAGTCACAGCAGTTGAGACGGGGATATTCTGATAGGGGGACATCCCGCACCTTCCAACGAGAAATGGCCCGAATAAAATGGCTACAGCTATCAATATAAATGCAAATATAAACCCTAATATTACATGACTGATACTCTTTCAATTGGTTTAGGATTTGTATGGTATGTCTTCGGGGGCGATCGCTCTACAAAATGGCCCCGCAAATGGCAAATCCTGAAGCTAAAAGTTAGACATTCAACTTTCAGCCCTTGCCCATAGCTTCATATAACCCCTCTAAATATGAAGCGATTCTATTTGCTTTTGAAAGAGTTGGTAAGAGGGATTGCCCTTGGAATTTCTAACCGCTAGTATATAGGTGGAATTACGTATTCATCGTTGCTGCATGTTGGCCAAAGCTATCATATCTTGAGTATGAAGTCAGTTTTGGGTCAGCTTTTATATGGTCAGGGTGGAGAACTTGCTTTTATAGAGGTTCGCTTCGTTAGGAATCTAGAGTTTGGCAACTTAATTATCAAGGAAAGTTACTAAAGTATGAAAATAGGCAATTTGGTCGCTACCGTGGCTTTGACCATTGGGGGGAGTCTGGGATTTCTTGCAGAGTCTGCTTCTGCTGCTAGCTTGATCTTTAATCAGGTGTCAGGCAGCCGAGCCGACACCACCGTAGTCAACTATGACTTCACCTTATTTCCCACCGTAGAGGATCGCTCCGTCTCAAATATTGCACGGGGCTTTTTTGAAGGGGCGATCGCAGATTTTACTGGCCTGTTCGAGGATCTGGACAATTCCTTTGCATTCGATACCGCAAATGTCACAATCCCCACTCTGGATCTGCGAACCAGATTGTTGAACCCAGAAGGACGGCTAGAGTTGATCCTTCAAGGAAATCGTCTGCGGAACCAGGGAATTACCGAGTTGGCCTTAATTATTGATGACTTTAGTGTTGCTAGCCTTGACACTCTATCGGAGCAGCAAGAGGCGGTCAATTCTCTACAGTACATTGTCGAAAATGAGCTGTTAGGGCTGATTAGTGGAATTCGAGTCAGTGGACCTTCTTCAGATGGAACAGGTACGATTGTATCCACCCTTGGGCCTGCAATTAATCCTGGAGTTGACACCATTGTTATTCCTGAATCTAGCCCTGGCAATGCCTTGTTGACAATGGGTCTGATCGGTGCAGGATTGGGCTTGAAGCGTCGAATCCAGATGCAATAAATTTTATTGAATTTTATTGACTTACCCGGGTTCACTACCCTTGTCAATTCAATTTTCAATTCAATCCTGACAAAATTTGTGGTCTCTTTGTCGTTGAAGGGACTACTTTTTTTTAAGCTATTGTCTGGATGATTTAGGGCCCTACATCCCAGCTCAGGAAGCGCTATAGTACAAATATTACAACTTTAATCGCAAACGGCTTTGATTCAGGCAGAGACTCTAGAACTTCTTGAGTGGCAGCGCTTGTGCCAACACCTATCCACCTTTACCTCCACCAAATTAGGGGCCGTGATCGCCCGTCAACTCCAAATTCCTGTAACCCCTGAAGAAACCCTCAACTTACTAGCTCAAACTCAGGAAGCTTATCAGTTAGAATTGCGCTTGACCCGAGGATTGAGCTTTGAAGGAATTGAAGATATTGGGGTTGCCCTGGAACGGGCGGAACGTCAGGGGATTTTGTCTGGGGAAGAACTGCTATTTGTGGCAACGACCCTGGCGGGGGCCAGACAACTGCGCCGCACAATTGATGTCCAGGACGATGTGCCTGTGCTGACGGCGCGAGTCAAAGAACTGCGAACTTACCCAGAACTCGAACAGGAAATTCACCGTTGTATTGATGATCGGGGGGATGTCACGGATCGGGCCAATCCCAAACTGACGGATATTCGGAATAAACTTCGACAACTGCGAACTCGAATTCATCAAGTACTTCAGCGGATTCTGCAACAGCAGGCTAATGCGATTCAGCAACCCGTGATCACCCAGCGCAGCGATCGCTATGTGATTCCTGTCAAAGCCCCCCAGAAAGATGCAATTCCAGGGATTGTTCATGATAGCTCTTCCACAGGTTCTACCCTTTATATCGAACCCAAAGCCACGATTGAACTGAATAATCAACTGCGCCAGCTTCAGCGTCAGGAACAACGGGAAGAGGAAGTGGTTCGGCGAATTTTGAGTCAGCAAATTGCTACGGTCAAGCCAGATTTAGCCGAGTTGCTGGTGATCTGCACCCAGATTGATCTAGCCGTGGCCAGGGCTCGCTACAGTTTATGGCTAGAGGCTAATCCCCCAGTCTTTACCAATCTGGCCAGTCAATCATTTCAGGCTCAGACAGCTCATCATTTAGCAGCCCAACATTCAGGTAATGATGGACATATTACTCTGCGGCACTTGCGTCATCCTTATTGATCTGGCAATTTCAACATGAACAGGACGTAGCCGTTGTGCCGATCAATGTAACCGTGCAACCTCAGATTCGGGTGGTGGCGATTACGGGGCCTAATACCGGGGGAAAAACTGTGACGCTGAAAACCCTTGGTCTGGCGGTATTAATGGCTAAGGTCGGTCTATTTATCCCGGCTCGAGAGCCCGTAGAACTTCCCTGGTTTGAGCAAGTGCTAGCGGACATTGGAGATGAACAATCCATCGAACAGAACCTTTCTACTTTTTCCGGTCATATTCGGCGGATTACCCGAATTCTAGGGGCGATCGCGGGAGTGGAAGGTCAAAACTCAGCTTCAGTAGGGCCAGATTTAGAGATTAACCCGGGAATTTCTGACGTTGACTCTCAGGCTCCGAGGCGTGAACCTGAGACCTTCGACCTGGAACTTGAGAGTTCTGTCCCCATCGAACCGTTTGATTTTGAGCTTGAATCTGAACTTGATCCTGAATCTGAATTGGAATTTAATTCTGAACTTAACCCCGAACTTAATCCTCAGACCCCAACCACTACCCTGGATGAAACCCTGGTACTTCTAGATGAGGTGGGAGCAGGAACCGATCCAACGGAGGGCAGTGCCCTGGCGATCGCCCTGTTACAGCATTTGGCAGAGGTCACCCGATTAACCGTGGCGACCACTCACTTCGGGGAACTAAAGGCACTAAAATACCAGGATGAACGGTTTGAAAATGCCTCTGTGGAGTTTGATGAAGCGTCTCTACAGCCGACCTATCGGTTGTTGTGGGGCATTCCAGGACGTTCCAATGCCCTGACGATTGCTCAGCGGTTGGGACTGAGCTCTGAAATTATCGCCCAGGCCACTGAATATGTTGGGGGAGCTTCCCAGGATGTCAATCAGGTAATTGCTGGGCTAGAAGCTCAGCGGCAGAAACAGGAGGAGCGGGCGATCGCCGCCAGTCAGTTGTTACAGGAAACAGAGCGCCTCCATCGGGAGTTGAGCCAAAAAGCGGCATCCTTGAAAGAACGGGAGCAGGATCTGAAACAGGCTCAGGAACAGGCTGTTCAGGAAGCCTTGCGGGAGGCCAAAAAAGAAATTGCTCAAGTGATTCGCCGCTTGCAACAGGGAGAACCGAAAGCCCAGGATGCCCAGATGGCCACTACAGCCCTGGATCAAATTGCCCAGCAACACCTCCCATCCCAAAAGACCCCGAAACCCAAGCCCGGATTTCAGCCTCAGATAGGGGATCGGATTCGCATTCCTAGTATTGGACAGACAGCAGAGGTCTTGACTAATCCTGACGAAGCGGGCCAGCTTATGGTGCGATTTGGTGTGATGAAAATGAATGTGGGACTGGCCGAGATTGAGTCTCTCGATGGTCAAAAGCCAGAGCTACCAGGGGATCGCAAAAAAAATGATCTGAAAGCCAATACTTCCGGGAGAACTTCAGAGAAACATTCAGAAAAACATTCAACCGCCAATCAACCTCCACCGCAGCCACTGGTTCAAACCTCTAAAAATACTCTGGATCTACGGGGCAAACGAATTTCTGAAGCAGAAATTGACCTGGATCGAATGCTTAGCCAGGTGATGGATTTCGGGGCTGTATGGATTATTCACGGCAAGGGCACGGGACAGTTGCGACGGGGCGTTCAAGAATTTCTCAGTCAGCATCCTCAAGTTGAACGGTTTGAACTGGCAACCCAAGCTGAGGGGGGTTCAGGGGTAACGATCGCCTATTTAAAGTAATTAAGCCTGGTTTAGGTGAGGGCTATTCTGTAGAATTACTCTATTCTATAACCAATTTCCCACCAGGATAAAGGGAGCCCAGTAAACTGGATGACTGTACTTTCCCCCTTGCAATAAGGTCAGTTGAGCCTGACGCAGGGCTTCTGCCTTGGTGACTCCAGGTTGTTCAAGCTGTTTATAAAATTCCACCATCAGATCCGTTGTAGAATCGTCCCACACCGCCCAAAGACTCGCAACGGTGCTACGGGCCCCCGAGCGCACGGCCATTCCGGCCAACCCCAAGGCCGCCCGCCGATCTCCGAGGGCGGTTTGACAGGCACTCAAGACCAACAAATCAACCGGAACCTGATTTCCCCCCTGCCGCGATCGCAGCAATTCATCAAAGTCCTTAACATTGATCCGGCCATCCCAGGTCAGCACAAACGTTTTCCGAGCATCACTACTAAACTGACCATGGGTGGCCAAGTGTAGGATTCGGGCGGAAGAAGACTCTATCGCAGCCTCCAGATTTTTAGTGGTGAAGGCTTGATTTAGAATCACCTCAGCGGCAACCTCCGCCGAAATTTGCTGAATCTCTTGTTTGACTCCAGGCAACGGCAAAAATCCTTGACGTGCTTCACTCAACCCCGCTGTAATGGCTGCATCGTTTTCCAGAACCGTGGGGCGGGACTCGAGCAAT
This sequence comes from Oscillatoriales cyanobacterium RM2_1_1, assembly GCA_012033335.1. Classification (GTDB taxonomy): domain Bacteria; phylum Cyanobacteriota; class Cyanobacteriia; order Cyanobacteriales; family Microcoleaceae; genus JBHJGO01. The sequence goes on along the minus strand of JAAURB010000081.1, from coordinate 17,824 downwards.
TGCAAACCTGGACTAACAGCCACACCGTATTGCTCTAACAAATACTGCTGACCATCATAGAGGGCTGCCATTGGTAGATTTCTTAGCTCACTATCCAGGAAAAAAACCAGGGTTTTGATCCCAGCTTGTGCTAAGTCGGTTTGAACAGGGCGGATTAACCAGTCGTAGGCTTGTTGGTAGAGTTGTAGTCGCTGGTCTGAGTCGTAAGCAGGATGAAGGGATTGGCGCATCTCCCTCAAGCGGGGAATCAATTGAGCTTGAGCAATGGCGGCTGAATAGTGTTTCAAGGGCTGCTGCGGTAGGGCGGCGATCACCTCTAATCGATCCGGCAAAATAATCGGATAAATCACCGCTGCACTGGGATCAATTTCACCGATCTGGGTTGGTTTTGTCTCCAGGCAGGCTTCCTGGAAGAAATTATCCAATTCCGCCACCTGCAGGGCTTCAATCACGGCTTGAGCTTCCCGCAGGTTGGCCTGGGCTGCTTCGGAGAGCTCTGGCGTAGCGGTTTGCAGCAACAACGAGACAAACTCTCGATAGACCGGTTCAATGGTTTCAGTAAAGGAAAACAGCACATCAGGATTGACCACTAAATCGCTTCGCAAATCCTGCAGGGTTTTAAAGGCAACCCGGTAAGCGATTGTGGCAGTTGATAAATCTCCCTGTTGTTTGAGCAATCGTCCCAATTGCCAGGAAGCCTGGGCTGTGATCTCTGGGGCATGAGTTTGTTGAGCAATTTGGAGGGCTGTCTCAGTGAGGGTTAGGGCTTGGGAAAATTGTTGAGTTTGTTCATAGAGTTGACCGAGTTGGGTCAGGACTGCGGCCTCTGCTGAGGGGTTGCCCAGGGTTTGAGCCTGTGTCAGAGCATTAGTTAAGGCATTTTCAGTAACCGACTGAACTTGATTGGAGCCCGGTTCAGCAAAACTATCAGGCAAATTCATCAAACTTTCAGCAAAGTTGACTGCCCCGTAGACTGAAGCTTGACTAGGGGGCAGGGTGGCTAGATTGGTGGCGAGGTTTTGAATTAGTGCCATGAGATCTGATTGTTGGGCGGGGAGTTGAATAGGTAGCGGCACTGTCCCTGAAGTTTTGGCCTGGAGTTCTACAGACCAACGCAATTGATTTAGCTGCGCTTTGAGCTTGAGCTCTGGGGTGGGAGCGATCGCCCCGGCCTGTTGATAGTAATTCAGGGCTTTTTCAGGTTGTTGGAGATTCTGAGCAAGATTGCCTAGATCTAGCAAGGCGGCGGTGATGTCCGGGGGGGAGTTAAGCGCCTGGGCAATCTCAAGACTCTGCTGCAACAAGATCCCGGCTAAATCGGAGTCCCCCAAAAGCTGTAGCGTCACCCCCAAACTTTGGAGTCCCTTGGCTTTGAGCAAGGAGTCTGGTTGGGATTGCAGGTCAGCCTGTACCGAGGTCAATACTTTGCGGGAACGGCGATAGAGTCCCATGGCCCTGAGGGCTTGGGCTTGATTGATCTGACTACCCAGAATCCCCACCGAATCCCCCGCCTGACGATAGGCAGTTTCTGCAGCTTCCCAGCTTTCTAAGGCTTGAGAAGTTTTGCCCTGCCGTCGATAGAGCTGCCCCTGGGTGGTGAGAGCCTGGGCTAGAAGATTCACCGCCTCTCGATGCTGGAACTGGGCCAGAATGGCCAAGCTCTGATCAATGGCCGTTTCCGCCCCTATCCATTCGCCCAAAGCCTGCTGCGCCAGAGATAAATAACTCAAAGCCCAAGCCTGACCCACTACGTCCCCGTTCTGTTGAAAGGCTTGAGTGGCCTGTTCCCAGATGGTTTTTGCATCAGTAAATCGCCCTATTGTGTACAATTGACGGCCCTGATCAAGCAGGGCGGCTGGGGATTGGGCAACTGGGGTAAGGCTTGATAACTCTGAAGAATTCATCGGGGCGATCGCTGCCACCGGCAGGCCCTTCACCACCAATAAACAGGTTAAACAGCCCAAGATAATAGTCCAGCACCATCTGCTACGCCGCTGACCTCCCGTTTGAGATTGATATCGTCGAGTCTGAATCATGGGTTATTGCATTGCAGAGGTTGCAGAATTGGCGGGCGGGGATTGACTTGATTGGGGAGTTGAGCAACGAGTTGGAGATTTCCTTGGGAATTGACCACCCAACCCTGAGCTTCGATGATGGGAGTTTGAGCAGATGAATGATTAATAGCCGTCGTTTCAGGTTCAGCAGGGACAATTTGAGTCTGAGCAGTAGGATTTGCTGAGGATTGACGCAGATCTCCTCGCAAATCTGACCAGACAACCTCTCCCGTCAGGGCTTGGCGAGGATCTTCGGGTAACCCTCCCCGACCAGTGACCACGAAAGTATTTTGTTGGCTAGCCGCACAACCGGTTGCAATCAGTTGAGAGATATCTGTAACCTGTTCGGGAAGCTGAACTGTGTCTACCTGACGATCTGATTCTGGATTGGAGATATCCACTACCCCATCTACCCCAAACTGAGAACTGGCAGTAATTTCGCTGCCAGTTGAGAGAAAGAGTCCCTGGGTGAAAATTGTAATATTCCCTCCGGGCCCCGCTGAGGCATTGGCGCGAATATCGCTGTTATCCTGGGCAATTACAAAGTCACTATCAATGGCAATGTCACCGCCCCCCCCTGAACTGTCAAATACGCTGGTGTTGATCGAGCTGCCATTCTGCAAATCCAGGAGGTTTGTGGTCAGGTTGATATCCCCCCCTCCAGATGCCCCTGAAGTAGCCGTAATGAATCCCCTATTCAGACGAATCGGATTGGCTTGAATCGTAATATCTCCAGCCACCTCTGAACCCTGGCTGTTAGTAGAAACCTGGCCGTCATTGGTCAAGCTCAAAGTGTTATTAATGGTCAGGTTGATGTTTCCACCCTGTCCTGTTGAACCAGATTGAGTCTCGCTCAATATACCGCCACCCCCGTCGAGATTAGCGCGATTGGCAAAAACTGCAATATTTCCTGCCCGCCCTGAACCACTAGTGGTGGTATTGACTAGGCCACTATTGGTGATGTTCAGAGTTTCAGCATTCACAGTGACTTGGCCTCCCTGCCCGGAAGATTGAGGAGTGGTTCCGCTGAAAATTCCACTGGCTGTTTCTGCACCTGAACCATTGATATTAATCGTTCTGGCGGTTACTGTAGCGTTGCCAGCATTCCCTTCCCCGGACGTACTGGTACTCAGAACTCCACCATCAATAAGGTTGAGGGTATTGCTATTTAAATTGATATTACCACTGGAGCCTTTCGCATTCGACTCGCTCAAAATCCCTCCGGACTGGGTAACTGTTGTGGCACCGGTATTGATATTCACGTTACCAGCTTGTCCCTCGGACTGGGTGCTAGTGCTGATGGCTCCACCACCGGAGATACGCAGGCTCTGACCCGAAAGGTTGACATTGCCACTATCCCCAGTGGCCATTGGCTGAGATTCACTCAAGATCTGCCCCCCTGTGTTGAGGTCGAATTCATTGGCAGTGATCTCGATTAATCCGGCATTTCCTGATGACTGAGTGCTGGTATTAAGCGCAGAACCCAATTTGACATTGAGGTTATCGGTTCTGACGGTAATACTTCCCCCTACACCAGCCCCTCGGGTCTCGGCTGAGATCTGGCTGTTACGACTAGCAATAATTGACTCCCGCACATTCAGGGTGATATTGCCGCCTCCTCCATCCAGGGTGGCTGCGGTAATACTGCTGGGGTTACTGATATCAGTTGTACCCAGGACTAATGTATTGGCTTGAATTTCAATGCTGCCTGCCCGCCCTGAACCTGGACGAATATCACCAACTAGGCTGGAAAAGTTGCTGGCATTGATGGTTGCGCCGTCTTGAATATTCAATTGATTGGCATTGATGGAGATGCTGCCGCCGTCTCCTGTACTTTCAATCGCATTCGAGAATAGACCACTACGACCCAACTCTGAACCGCCACTCAGGTCAACTCGTGTAGCCCGAACCCTTAAGCTGCCTCCCTGACCTGTGCCTGCCGTACCAACTGAAACTTGAGCACCTTCTCTGATGCTCAGTTGACCTGCATTGATCGTTAAGCTGCCTCCCGCTCCTATTCCTCCTGACCCAACCGTAGCTTGCAGCCCACTCAGTTCAGTTGCTCCTGTGCCTGACAGTTCAACCTCATTAGCTTGTACGGTTAGATTGCCCGCACTTCCAGCTCCAAATGTCAATGCGGTCGCCTGTGCGCCATTTGCAACCCGCAGGCGATCCGCTTCAATAATAATATCTCCCCCTTGACCACTTGCTCCTCCGGTCACATTGGAAAACACACCACTAGAAAAACCGTTGGGTGATGTACCTGTTAACTCAACATCATCAGCTTTTACGACTAAGTTGCCTCCATTTCCAAAACCTGAAGTTCCTGTAAAAATGACTGCGCCATTGGAGATTGAGAAGTTCTTAGCTGCAATTTGGACTTCTCCACCATTGCCAAGGGCCCTAATTTGAGGAGAATTGGATATTGAACTAGCACCTGATGATGCACCTCCACTGATAGTAACCTCATCAGCCTGAATGAAAGTATTACCAGCATTTCCAGATCCATAGGTATCGTTCACAAGCCTTCCGCCAGCCAAGATAGAAAAGCTTACTGTTTCAATCCTGATATCCCCTCCCTGACCTGTTGCTTCAGGATTAACATTCGCAGATAGCAAGCTCGGAAAAGTATCACTTATCGTAGTTCCAGAGGTAGTTCCTAGGATTGCGAGGTCAGATCCTTTCACAACAATATCCCCCCCTTCATCAGTTCCTAAAGTTTCTGCCAGGATGGCAGAACCATCACGGATAGTAACTTGTCTACCCTGAATTTGAACCCTGCCGCCTCCATTACCACTTGTATCAACAGAAGCGGCATCAGAAAAAGAAATATTCTGAAAATTTTGTAGCTCTGCAAAGTCAAATGACCAGCCTGAATCTATGGACACTAGACCAACGTTGCCACTATTCACGCTACCTAAAACGATTTGCCCATTCTCAGCCGTTAGATTACCTCCTAGAAGAGATATGTTGCCTCCAATTAAAGCAAGGGTTTGATTGGGTGCAACTTGTAAGCCAGGTGGTCGATTGTCTCGAACAATAGTCCCAGCACCAATTTCGAGTGCAAGGTTGAAACTCAGATTATTTCCAGTGCCCTGAACTGTAATATCTCCTGGAGTTGCGCCGTATTGTAATCCAACGGGAATGTTTACACTCAATAATGGTGTAGCTTGAGGATTGGCAGCACTAAATTCAAACCCATCAGCAAATTGCAGATTATCGGCTGTACTGCCAATAAAAGAACCCCCAATCTGCAAAGTAGCATTGGGGCCGAAGAGAATCCCATTGGGATTGAGTAAAAATAAATTGGCAGTGCCATTGGCCCGAATCAGGCCATCAATATTGGAGACTGAGCCCCCTGTGACCCGGCCAATAATATTCTGAATCGAACCGGCATTATTAAAGAAAGCAGTGGTTCCAGGGGAAACGGAAAACCGCTCAAAGCTATGAAATAAGTTCGTTCCCGCCGTAGACCCCCCCGTAATCTCAACCAGGTTGCCATTGGGAGTCACCACTGAATTTGCAGGCAAGGTGTTGTCGGGGACAATTTGAGCCCCAGCAGGAGTTGCCCAAAAGCCTCCTCCAATCAGAATCAATCTCAGACTATTGACAAATAAACGCTTTTGTAAAGCCAATGGTTGGAGACTAAAGTTCATCAGGAGGAAGCTTACCGGAAAAAAGATAGGACTTTTTGATAACCTGATATTACCCCAAACCATCCTCAGCCGTCTGGATCAAGATCAAGCTTGGGGGAAAACTTACTGGTGATCAGGGGGAACAACCCAGGGGCCACCACCGTTACAGCCGGGCCACCAAGGGAATAAAATACATAAGCTAGCGATAGTAGTACTGGTTTCAATCTGGGATCGGGCCTCACTCGCTACCGTGTCAGCTTCATTGGATCGGGTCGTGTTGCCAAAGGTTGCCGCTTGAATTGAGACAACGGAGCTGGCGACTATGGTCGTTGTAACGACAACTCTGGAAGTGCTTTTGACAAGGGATGTGAAACTAATATTCATGGTTGGAATCAGGATAAGTTTAAGAATGAAGGGAGCATTGACGTTTGACTGGTATTAAGACTGCTTCTGTAGATCTAGGATAATCTAAAAACCTTTAGACAAAACCTGTCTCTACAGAATCCTGGAAGGCTTCCTATCTCAAAACTTATTATCACCATGATCCATGTTCCCGATCTCCGGGAAATTTACTGAACTTTACAAGTTCATCAAACAAGTTTTCCCCGTAGATCTACTGAAAAGCAGTTGAAATCATACTAAGGTTAAGGATCACATCAACTTGAAATCCAGGGGAATAACGATAACTTTCTACAGCAATTCATGATCTAGATTATTCCAGGCTATGGGTTATTATTTGTCCTGCCAACGCTGGCGACTAGAAACCAGGCTTAAAGCTGCAAATCCTAGTAATCCAAAGATTGTTGCCGGTTCAGGTACCTTCTCCGGTTCATTGTGGATTACCTCCTGGGTCAGGAGATTGGCTTGGAGCAACTCTTGCCAACCGCCACCCCCTCTACATCCCGGAATCCAGGGGAAGAGAATGCAATTGTAGTAACTGGTGTTGCCTTCGATCAGGTCAACATAGTCTTCGAGATCGGCAAAGTTGGGGTTGCTGGCTTGTTGTTGAGCGTTGGCTAGGAGGGAGTTCAGGTTGTAGCTGACTTCTCCAGCGTGGATGCCGTCACGCATATTCTGTCGGGTATCCCAACCAATTACATCAAAGGCAACTAGGTCAAGGGCAGTAATTTCCCGCGTCATCCCATAGCCGATAGCCGGATCCATAATCCCGATAGTTTTCTCAGTTCCCAGGAACTGTTGCTGTTTCCAGTGGCTTGCTTGATAACCATCGCCATCTACCCCTTTCCCGGTTGAGAACTCAGCAACCCGGCATTGGCTGCGGTCAGATGAGAGATTCTGGCAGTCAGATGGGTTGTTGTAAACCTGAATCCCATCGGTGTACACAGCATTTCGGCCATCTAGGGAGAGAAACTTTACCAAATCATCAGTCATCAAATCGATTCTCTGGTTCCCCACCGTATCACTAGAGTAACGGAACAGATCCAGGGCATGGGCCTGAACTGAAGTGCTAGAAAAAAGGTTGAATCCAAGAAGGTCATTGGTGAGCTGATTGGCTTGCTGTTGAGAAACTAGAGTATCAACGACGCTAGTAAATCCTAAGGAGTGACCAATTTCATGCAGAACAACGCTGAGGAAGTCAATTTGGTTGTTGGCAGGGCCGTTGGAGAAGTCATAATTCCAGTTGAAGGCTTCATTCATGACGATCAAGCCATCTAGATTATCGTCATTCTTGACAAGTCCCAGGGCTTTACTGTTGGCTCGGGTCAAGCTGAGGTTGTTGGATTTGCCATTGCCAGCATTAGAAAGGGTTCGGTAGGATGTGAAATCTTTCGTTGGCATACTATTGTATGCCATTGCATCCCGGTGAGAGGTTTGATCGGCCTGGTGAGCAGACCGGAAACCAGAAAAGCTTTGGGTCGTCATTGTCGGCAGGGAACCCCCGAGAACATTTTCGGGCAGGAGCTCTTCCCCAACCAAGTCTACGAAGAGATTGACTTCCACATCGTCAACCAGATACTCTTCCCAGATCAGACCGGCCAGTTCAAATGCAGTTCTCTGTTCCAGGGTTGTGCCTTCCCCAAAGGTGAAGTTGATATCTATGGCCTGAGCAGCCGGAACCGAGCTGAGAGCAACTGCTGCACAACCCAGCAGGGCTTTTGGAGCAATTTGTACCAAGCGTTTCATCCATCTTTGATTATGAGTAGACTGACTGCACCTGATTTGAGAATAGTTCTTACTTTTCATTGTTGTTTCTGAATTATTTTGAGTCCATGAATTTACAGAATCACTGCAAGCAAGCTCTGTGGAAGCGATGATTTTCAAAGAAAGAGTTCACATCTGATGTGGGGCTTAAGCAATTATCAACGTGATTTAGAGCTACTTTTAAGACACTTGAGTAGATATGAATTCAATTTGCTAGCCCTATTTCAGCTCAGTAACAAATCCAGGTTTTCTGAATTTCGAGGGTTAATATGCGGGTGGCACTGTTACTATGTACCTAGAATAATTTAAACTGACTTGAGTTGGGTATAGCTTTTGTAAAGTATATGTAAAGCTTTTGTAAACCCTATAATTGTTTATGGATTACCCGAGAAAATATACGATGAGCTCGAACTAATCCATAAATTTTCACAACTTATTCACATGAATTTCACAGGATAGTCATAGTTGAAATGCACCTTAAAAAATCAGGTTTCCTTTCACAACTTATTCACAGAACTGCTTGATCTTTTCTGACTTTATCTAGGATCTGATTGTTATTTCGCCAAACTTTGCTGGATTAGCTCAGTTGCTTTATCTTGAGGCAGAGGTTTTGAGAAAACATATCCTTGCCCATATTCACACTTGAGTTCTTTGAGGATGTTTTTCTGGACTTCCGTTTCTATGCCTTCAGCAACCACGGACATCCCCAAATTGTGCGCTAGGATAACAATGGCTTTGACAATCTCTTTATTGACCCGAACCTCTTCCATCTGGTTAACAAAAGAACGGTCAATTTTTAAAGTATCTACCGGAAAACAATGCAGATAGCTGAGGGAAGAATAGCCAATGCCAAAATCATCCAGGCTCAATTGAATCCCCAGGGATTTGAGCCGATTAAGCACGGCGATCGCCTCTTCTACATCGCTCATAATAGCGCTTTCAGTGATTTCTAACTTGACACAGGCCGTATCCACCCCGCTTTCCATCAAAATACTCTCAAAATGCTCCACCAGATCAGGCTGATCAAACTGATGACTGGAGAGATTGATGCTAATAATCAAAGGCTTGAGCAGGGCAAACTGCTGGTTCCAGGTCTGAATCTGAACGCAGGCTTCCTGTAAAATCCAATGTCCCAAAGGAATAATCAGCCCCGTTTCCTCAGCAACTGTAATAAATTTGTCCGGCATGATCAGTCCCTGTTCAGGAGACTGCCAACGCACCAGAGCTTCAAACCCAAAAATTGTTTCAGTATCCAATGACCAGATCGGCTGATAGTAGAGCTGGAACTCCTGATTTTTGATCGCTTGTCGCAAGTGGGTTTCCACTTCTAACCGCTGGCGAGCTTGAAGCCCCATGCTTCTGGCAAATACCTGATGTTGAGCTTTGCCCAGAACTTTAGCGTGGTACATGGCCGTTTGAGCATCTTGTAACAGATCTTCCCCTGGCATCGAATCTGCCAATTGGTTGTAAGCAATTCCAATACTCACCGTTGAGTAGATGCTATGGTCGGCGATTTGAAAGGGTTGAGTCAATTGTCGCTGGATTTGATCCGCCACTGCTTTGGCTTCTCCAAGATGCTTCAGGGTCGGCAACATCACAGCAAATTCATCTCCACCCACCCTGGCTAACTTCATATCAGGACGCAAACAGCTTCTGAGCCGTTGACTCGTAGAAACAATCAACTGATCCCCAACATCATGGCCCAATCCCTGGTTGATCAGACGGAATCGATCCAGATCAACGAATAGCACCGCTGCAGTCGAGGACTGGGGTTGGTGGCGACGGCTACGTTCTCCCAATTCTTGAATAAATAAACTGCGGTTGGGTAATCCGGTCAGGGAATCGTAGAAAATCCCATAGAGAGATTTATAGGCCAGTACAATCCCCAGGGTGCTAAGCAATCCTAGGGCTGGAGCTACGAAGGGAACCCAACCCGCCTGACAGAATATGAAGAAACAGATGCTCCAGAGACCTGCAAAAGCGGCGATCGTCCCGATTCCCAGTCGAAAAGGATGATGGAATTGCCACCCGAGCACCCCCCGACTACGCACCAAACCCAAAGCCAGAGGATTTCTCCCCATTGGGGCCAAGCCCAGACCAGCGGTTGCTCATCTAGCACAGCCCCTAAAATCTGACTGACCATTTGAGCGTGAATTAACACTCCCGGCATTTGGTGATTTTCAGTTTTTTTAGCACTAAACGGCGTTGGAAATAAATCCTTGAGACTCGGGGCAGTCGTGCCAATCAAGACGACTCGATCTTTGACCTGGGCAGGATCAAGCCGACCCTCGAGTACATCCGTCAAGCTGACCCGCTCAGCGATCGCAGTTGAAGGGTAATTGATTAAAATCTGGGTTCCCTGGGCTTCTGATTTGGGTAGCTGATATCCTCCAAAATTGGCTGGTATCTGAGGAAAGACCGTATCGGCAATTTGCAAGTCTTGATTGGGCAAAATCTTCAATTGAAGATTTTCTTCAGCTAGGTAGCGGAGGCTGAGCTGCAGGGAAAACGAATAAAGTGGTTCTCCATTCACTTCAGTAAACATCAGGTTGCGCCGGATTGTATTGTCGGCATCGCTGATCAAATCACTGAATCCAATTCGCTCTGGAGGCACACTGGGTGGCGGGGGAACAGTGTCGTAGAGAGTAATTGCAATGACATTATCGGCTTGCAAAGCGGCGGATAATTCCTGGGAGCCAGGAGGCTGTGAAACATCCCGGTAGATATCCAGACCAATGGCTCTAGGTTGATATTGATTGATATTCTCCAGAGTTTGAGCGATCACCTGGTCAGATAAAGGCCATTGACCTTGCAGCCGAATATCGGCTTCAGTGATGCCCACAATTAACAGGCGAGGATCGGTTTTTTCATTGGCTCGTAACCGGGTCATCTGATCAAAAGTGATCAATTCCAGGCTTTGAAATTCCTGGGTAGACTTTGCTATTGCCAGGCTGACCGTAGCGATCAAACTGGCTAGAACGATAGTAGAAAGGCGAGAGGATAAAGAACTGTGTAAGTTCTTATGGGAGCTTCTGTGGTTTCCAGGAGCAGCCAGGAATGTCAGAGTTTTTTCGATGAACTTCACAAACATTGAAAAATATTTAAAGATTTTGTAAAGATTCTTAGTTTTTTCCGGATATACGTGAATATACTGATTTTGATCCCCTAGATCACTCTTTAGAATGAGTGGAGTGCGAACTTATGATTTATACCAGGGCTAGTTGGGAACTTTTTATGTTAGTCAAAACTAAATCACTCAGGGGATTGATTTTAATCTTATTTACCTCGCTCCTGAACTATTCTGTCATCTGCGGTGCCGGATCGGCTTGGGCAAATGATACAGGTAAGGATGGCTCTCAGGGATTTCCAGGACGCAGAGAATCTGGTGGAACGAGATGTACATTCAAGCCTTTTCCCGGAGCCGAAAGCCTGCTGAATACCAGCAGCAATTTATTTCCATAAGCTTAACATTAATAAAATTGGTAAAGTAGCGGCTTCTGTATACTGCCCGACTGGAGTCAGTTGATCCAATGTCATCCAATCTGATTGGAATTGATAGAGCATGGTAATCCAGAGAAACTAGAGTTAAAGAGCTTGGTTTAGGCAAAGAAATCCTATAATGTTTTCCCAGTGGTTTTTTCACAGATTTTTTTACTGGGTCATGGTTGATGGTGTTAGTCAATGGGCGATCTTTTCCATCACGAGCCCTAGCTCTGTTGAACTTCCCAGGAATTTTGAAGTTCCAGACGGGGTCAGAAATATGGCTAAAGATAGGGTTCAAAACAGGGCTAAAAACGTCAATGGCGATCGCTCCCCTACTCAGTTTTCCCATTCTGAGCGCCCCAGTTCAGTCATGGGTTCCGATTCAGAATTCCAACCCAGAAACACCCCTTGAGCTCCAGGTACGATTGGAATCCTCTCAGCAATTTCTATTCCCCTCCCAACCGGGCGAGTTTGTTCAGCTTGCTCCTCAGCCCCCTTCCCTTTCTCCTCTCCCTGAACTTGAGTCCCCAGTCTCCCCCTCCCCCACTGAAACTTCTCCCCTGGAAACCTCTCCCCCGGAACCCCAACCACTCCAACCTTCACCGGAACCGATCCAAATTCCGGGTACTATTCCCCAAACTACTGTTGTTAGAGAATTTGAAGTGACCGGTAGCACTGTTTTTACCCCAGAAGACTTTGCCGCGATCGCCCAACCGTTTATCAATCGTCCGATTTCTCTAGTGGAGTTGTATCAACTCCGGTCAGCCATCACCCAGCTCTACGTGGACGCAGGCTATATTAACTCTGGGGCTTTCATTCCGCCCCAGGAACTGACCCAAGGAGTGGTGCGAATCCAGGTGATTGAGGGGGGACTAGAAGCCATTAATATTTCAGGAACCCGGCGTTTACGGCCCGGTTATATCCGCAGTCGGCTGAATCGAGCCATAAAATCCCCCCTCAACATCAACCGCATTTTAGAAGCCCTGCAACTGCTACAACTCGACCCGTTAATCGAAAATATTTCTGGGGAAGTTACCGCCAGCCCCCGTCAGGGATTGAGTATTCTAGACATTACGGTAGTTGAGGCGGATTCCTTTGAAGTCAGGCTGTTTGCCGACAACAAGCGTAACCCCAGTGTGGGGGGCTTTCGCCGGGGAGTGGGCTTAACCGAAGCTAATTTACTGGGATTTGGCGATAGTCTGAGGTTGGAGTATGCCAACACGGAGGGCAGCAATAGCTTTGATGTGAACTACACCATTCCCTTCAACGGACTGAATGGGACGATTAGCGCTAGTTTCGGTCTAGGCCCCAGTGAGGTGATTTCCCGTCCGTTCAATGACTTGGATATCACCTCGGACTCTAAATATTATGAACTGACCCTACGGCAACCGATTATCCGCACCCCCAGTCAAGAATTGGCCCTGGGGTTGACCGGATCCCACCAATCCAGTCAAACGGAGTTGCTCGATACCCCCTTTCCCATTTCCGTGGGTGCGGATGACGAAGGTCGAACAAAAGTCACAGCCCTTCGGTTTTTTCAGGAGTGGGTGAACCGGGATTCCCAATCGGTGCTGGCATTGCGATCGCAGTTTAGTTTTGGGATAGATGCTTTTGGGGCCAGTATCAATGACGCTGAACTGCCGGATAGTCAGTTTTTTACCTGGCGATTGCAGGGGCAATGGGTCAGGTTACTAGCCGAGGACACTCTGTTCTTGCTGCGGGGGGATCTACAGCTGGCCAGTGAGCCCCTACTGGCTTTAGAACAGTTTCGCCTGGGGGGGCCAGACAATGTGCGCGGCTATCCCCAGGATAGTTTACTGATTGATAGTGGTTTTTTTCTCTCGGCAGAAGTTCGGCTACCGATTTTACGAGTTCCAGCCTGGGATGCAGTGCTGCATCTGACTCCCTTTGTAGAATATGGCCAGGGGTGGAATGATTCAGGATTTGAGCCCAACCCGGATGAGTTGGGGTCTGTGGGGCTGGGAATTCAGTGGCAACAAGGGGACAGCCTCAGCATCCGGGCGGGAATTGGAATTCCCTGGACAGATATTAATTTCCCGGGTCGCAGCGCCTTTGAGGATCGGATTTATTTTTCAGTGATTTTTTCTCCGTTCTAGCCCCAAGCTTGAATCGACTCCCGCCCTACCCTGCAATTGCAGCAGACCATTGCCCTCAAATTGATAGAATACTGGTTGAATTAGAACTTTTAGCGATCGCAGGAAATTTATCATGCCAGAGGCAGTAGGTGTCATTCAAACATTGGGATTTCCAGGGGTGTTGGCGGCGGCTGATGCTATGGTCAAAGCCGCTCAAGTGACGCTGGTGCAATTTGATCTGGCTGAACGGGGGGAGTTTATGGTGTCAATTCGGGGGAGAACCTCTGAGGTCGTCCCAGCGATGGAAGCGGGAATCGCCGCAGCCGAGAAGGTGTTTGGCTGTACGATCATCACCCATTACATTGTCCCCAATCCTCCAGAAAACCTGGAGGCCGTGATGCCGATTGATTATACCGAGGTGAGTCAAATGTTCCGGCCTTAGGGTTTATGGATTGAATCCGTGGAACAGCCGTCTCGGCTGTTTCCCGCAGGCAAAATGCCTGCGCCACAGGGCTTGCACTAATTTGATAGATATTCCTCGGGTGTTCGAATTTGCGAGTTACAAACCTAACTTAAAAGTTGCGAACTGAATTTTCTGAACCTGGGATTGATTAGTAATTCTTTTACTTAACATAACTTCTAACTCAGCTAGAGTACCCCTTATCTTTCTACAATAGAGACGCAATCCCTTACAAGATTGATTCATTCAGGAGAAATTTGCATGTCACAACAAGCCGTTGGAGCACTCGAAACCAAGGGATTTCCAGGGATTTTAGCTGCTGCTGATGCAATGGTTAAAGCAGGTCGGGTGACTCTGGTTGGATATATTCGGGCTGGTAGTGCCCGATTTACGATTATGATTCGCGGTGATGTTTCGGAAGTTAAAACATCAATGGACGCTGGAATTGCGGCGGTTGAAAAGGTATACGGGGGCACTTTGGAAACCTGGGTGATTATTCCTCGCCCCCATGAAAACGTGGTAGCGGTGCTGCCAATCGACTTCAACGACAACGTTGAACCCTATCGGATGGCGGCTGAGGGAATGGCGTTACCCGGAACTCCCAACGGCTCAAATCGATAATCTTTTCGATCAGTCTTCAGGTGATCTTTCATAGGTGTAATTGCCAGGTTGGAAAAACACAGCTACGATAGAACAGATTTGAACTGTTCTAAAGGAAGGCAGATTCATCCAGGGTGAATCTTTGAAATAATTATGAATCTTTTAGAGATTGTCTTTAAGAGTCAGGAAGGAGAACGGGTCTCCTTCTCTCCAGCGCAAGCTTTTGCAGCGATTGGAGTGGCATCTATTGCTGCAGATGGTTACCTCTCGGAGCAAAAGCGCCAGAGAATTGTGGAGTTGCTGTTAGCGCAATCTTTGTTTGCTGACTATTCAGAACCTCGCCTGCGAAAAATGCTAGAGGATCTGTTCAACCTGCTCTCTAATCGAGGGCTTGAGCCCTTGGTTGCGATCGCCCGGGAATCTCTGCCTTCTGAATACCAGGAGAACGCTTTCAAACTGGCCATTGATCTGGCTCTAGTAGACGGGGAGTTATCCGCCCAGGAAAAAGAATTTGTTCGTCATCTGTGGAAAATCATGGATATTCCCGTCGAGATTGCCGCTGAAATTTTAGAAGCGATCGCTAGTGAGCACAACGTCAATATCACTCCCTAGTCTGGAGCTAGAATCCGCTGGTAAGCTTGAATAGTGTGTTGAGATATGGCTTCCCAACTGTAATTTTTTAGGGCATATTTCTGAGCATTTTGACCCCGACGATGGCGCTCCTCCGGGCTTTTCAGGGCTATTTCAATGAGCTGTGCCAGCTCATTCCCGTCTCCTGAGCTCACCCATCCTGCCTGAGCCTGTTCCACTTCAGGCCAGATCTGGACTCCTTTAGAGATCACCACCGGTACCCCCGCCACCATGGCTTCAGCCACCGCAATCCCAAAATTTTCGTAATAGGAAGGCAAGACAAACACGTCTGCCTGTTGCAGAAGTTTTACTTTTTCGTCTCCTGTGACAAACCCGGGAAGATGGGTATGGTGAGCCAGGGGAGAGTTGTGAATTCGGGTTTGAATTTGGGCTTCGTAGCTTGGATCTTGAGCATTAGACCCTGCCAGCACCAGTTGAAATTGGATGCCTCTGGCGAGTACCTGTTCCAGGGCCCCGATCAGAATTTCTAACCCTTTTTTGGGTTCAATTCGGGACATGAACAGGATTGTGGGCACCGCTTCAGACTTTGGGATCCCAGGATCAATCGGCAGGGGCTCGACCCCGAGGGGAAGCACTAAACCCTGAGTAGTCACCCCAAAGCGCTCAGAAATCCGCGCTTCCTCCGCACTGGTAAAGTGAATCGCGGCTGCCCCAGCGAGATTGGGTCGTTCTAACACCTGGGCATAAAGTTGCTTTAATTGTTTTTTTTCTTCAAGTCAGCCGGATCAAGGGTTCCCAGGGGCCGGAGAATATAGGGCAACTGACGCTGACGGGCGATCGCGCTGAAAAACTACTGACTGGAGAAAATAGCGCATGAATGTGAGCTAGATCAAATTCATCGGCATTGTTCCAGAGCCAGTTCAATAGGGGAATAGAAAACTTGTAGCGGCGAAAGGGAGCACAGGGAAAATACCGGATGTTATAACCTTCTACCTGGACAGGCTGATTTAAGGGAACCTCTAGGGGGGGTTGACCCGTATCTCCGTTGGAGTTGGTGGTCAAAACTGTTACTTCAACCCCCTGATGGGCCAGAGCAGCAGATAGTCCCCGCACCATTTGGCTGGGCCCCCCATAAACCAGGGCAATTGAGGGAACAATTTGCAAAATTCGCATCAGAATTTCACCCGCTGTCGATGATTCGCCACCGATTGCACCAATCCTAAAGCAATAAAATTGCTCAGCAAGGCGGATCGCCCATAGCTCAGAAGCGGTAAAGGAATCCCGGTCACGGGAGCTAACCCAATATTCATTCCAATATTGACAAATACCTGGAATACCACCATGCACAGTACCCCAATGGCCAGCAGGGAACCAAAACTATCCTTTGCCGACAGGGCAATCAAAATCAACCGCCAGCAAATGAACCAGAATGCTGACAGCACTACCATACAGCCAATAAATCCCAATTCCTCACCAATGGCCGAGAAAATAAAATCAGTATGCTGCTCTGGAATAAAATCAAGCTGGGTTTGGGTGCCATGATAGAGACCTCGGCCATATAACTGACCTGAGCCAATGGCAATTCGAGATTGAATCAAGTGATAGCCTGCCCCCAGGGGATCATTCTCCGGATTGAGAAACCCGGTCAACCGCTGTTTTTGATAGTCCTGCAACAGTCCCCAAAAAAAGTGACCCAGTTTTCCTGCTCCAAAATTAACCAGTAAAACCAGAGTGGCACTCAACCAGCGCCGGGGCAAACTCCACCAGCCAATCATTCCCATGGCTAAGGCAAAGACCATGCCCATTTGGGCTTGTACATTAAATAAGATGGCTGAAATCATCGGAGAAACCAACAGAACCAACCAACTCGGTGGCACATTTCCCCAGTAGAGCATTCCCAGGGTAATCGCCCCAAAAATCAGAGAAGTCCCCAGGTTGGGCTCAATAAAAACCAACCCCCAGGGAACTGCCGCGATCGCCAGCATCCGTGCCATATCCAGCAATGTGGGAGTCGTCCGTTCATGGAGTAGGACTGCCAGGGTAATTATCAAGCCCACCTTGGCAAATTCTGAAGGTTGCACATGGAAGCCCAGAATATTAATCCAGCGTTGGGCTCCTAAAGCGCTCGTCCCAATAAAGTGAACCGCGATCAGGGAGATATTTACCACTCCGTAGATCACCCATTTCCACTGGATCAATCGGTCATAGCGGTAACAGGCAATTCCCAGGGCGATCGCCAGACCAATTCCCCCCATCAGCCAGTGTTGCCACCAATCGGTTAGTCCTTGATTGAGCTCAACACTACGAATCATCAATCCCCCAAACAGAGTCAGGCCCGTGTAGACCCAGAATAGGGGCCAATCTACTTCTGCCCAGGCTGATAACAGAGGCCGGCGGCGGCTGTTGACTTTTATCCGTCCTAACATGGTTTTGATTCAGATCTCCTCACATAATGTACCAAGCTACATGTATCAAGCTACTGCCTTCAGCAGACCCACTCGAATGTTAAGAACCATTTAAGTCTAGACTTAGTCTAGAGCGAACAGCCGTGTTGGCGTTTCTCGGCAGGTCAAATGTCTGTACCACAGAGGTTTTATCTTGTTTGATCAGTAGGTAGTTGTCATTAATTGTTAAATGGAAGGGGGTCTGGGGCTTCGCCCCAGGAAGGGCCTGGCCCCCTTCACCCCTCACCATCAATCTTCTAATTAATTTGTACGTACAAGCTACTTAGTTGTTGATAAC
>JAAURB010000008.1 GCA_012033335.1 Oscillatoriales cyanobacterium RM2_1_1 | reverse complement strand
TACATTTTTAAGCATTGTGCTTTGATCTCATCGGAGTATCCTCGAGGGGCTGTATAGACATCAATAAACTGACGACGACACGCCACACAAATGTGATTTTGTTTACCCCTCATCTTGCCGTTTTTACGGATATGGCTGGAACCACAGTCAGGACATTGCATCAGATTGAGCCTCAATTCATGGCACTATTATACAACGCCAAAATCCTGTGACAACCCGGGCGGCCCTGACAACAATTCAGATTGTTGTTTTACATTGCAATCTCTAGGTTGAAGCGGAAGAATCCCTGGTCACATCAGGATTGAGCAGTTCATTCTGAGGCCGACCCTGGAGTTCATTCTGGAATTCGCCCTCTAGAAACCTAGCCCATTGCGCTGCCATTTGGATTTCTGTGAAGGGAATTCGCACCGAAATGCCTTCATTTTTTAGTTGAAACTCCAACTCAATCTCGCCACTTCTTGTGGGAAGATCCTCTAAATCCATCTCTAAATCCACTGATTTATGATCAATCAACAGCCAGATTGATCGCACGTCATCCAGGGAAAGGGTAGCCAGATCCACGGGGCCTCTACGAGTCGGTTTGCCCCAAGTGATCTCTCTCCCATTTAATCCCAGAACGGCAAAGATATCATATTTGGATTTTTGAAAGCCTTTAGCCCAATCCTGATAGGCTTCAACTTTGCGATATTCATGCCATCCTGACCCTGCTAACCAGATAAAAATTCCCAGTAAGGGCAGCCAGAGTAAACCTCGTTCCATAGTTCGATTGCGGATTGATTAACTGCGGATTAATGACCTGTTTGATGACCTGACAAGCTCCAATTCTCAAAATGCCGGATAGAATAGGGAAATACTCTGCGACTGAGTTGATTGTTTAGTTGATAGCTCTGACTTGATATATCTAACTTGGATATCTTTGACTCCTGAGCTCTCAATCGTTACAGTCCCTAGCCTGTGATTTTCTACACAGAACTATGAAAAGATTTCTTTTTCTCTGTTTGTTCCTGCTTGGCCTGGGTTGGGCAGTCTCCAATTTTTTGGGCTTGGCTAATCAAGGTTCCTATGACTCAATTGTACTGGACTTTCGTGAAGAACTGGGTCAGGCCCAGATTGCTCGTCAGATTCAGGCGATCGCTGAGCAATATCAAATTGTTCCCACCCTCAACAGTGAATTCTCTCAAACCGACAATCTCTACATCGTTCGGGGCGATCAGAGGCTGCTGAAAAAACTCAAGCACGATCTAGGCAAAAGTACAGAATCTATTGAGCCAAACTATGTTTACCGGGCTGATGAAAGTCCCATCTTTCAGGACGGTGTAATTTTAGATATCAGTTCTACAGTTCCCAATGATCCCTTCTATGGCAAGCAGTGGAATCTGCGAAGTATTAATATAGAAGCGGCTTGGGACAATACCCATGGAGAAGGGATAACGGTGGCGGTGATCGACACTGGAGTCAGCCAGGTTCCAGATTTAGAGCAAACTGATTTTGTCCCCGGCTATGACTTTGTTAATAATCAGGTAGAAACCAGAGATGACAACGGCCATGGCACCCATGTAGCGGGAACCATTGCCCAGTCTACGAATAATGGCTATGGGGTAGCCGGGATTGCCTACCGTTCCAAAATTATGCCCCTGAAAGTCCTCAGTGCCCAAGGTGGTGGCACAATTTCAGACATTGCTGAGGCCATCAAGTTTGCGGCTGACAATGGGGCAGATGTGATCAATTTGAGCTTGGGAGGCAGTGGCGAGAGTTCCCTGATGCAGGAAGCCATTGACTACGCTTACGGCAAGGGAGTGGTTGTAGTAGCAGCAGCGGGTAATTCCGGCGAGAATGCGGCGGGATATCCGGCCCGTTATCCCCATGTAATTGGGGTGGCGGCAGTCGATGCTACGGGTAAAAAGACACCCTACTCCAATTTTGGCGCAGGGGTGGACATTTCTGCTCCTGGGGGTTTGACGGATACGGATGAAATGGGGGGCATTCTCCAGGAAACCATTGATCCCGAGACTGGATCCCCTACCTTTGCAGCTTTTCAGGGAACCAGTATGGCTGCTCCCCACGTAGCTGGAGTAGCGGCCCTGGTCAAAGCCTCTGGAATTACCCAGCCGGAAGAAGTGCTGCGGGTCTTACAGGAGTCAGCCCATCAAACCGAGGATGATCCGTTGAATCACTATGGCGCTGGGCAAATTGACGCGGGTAATGCGGTCAAGCTGGCCTTAAGGGGACAAATTACAGTTCGAGATTTCTTTCGTTGGCTGCGCGATAGCGGTTACCTGAATCCTCGCTTCTGGATTGATGGCGGAGCTGTGGCTCTTCTTCCAAAACTGGTAATGGTTTTGGGGTCTTATTTATTTGCCTGGTTCTTGCGAAACTATTTCCCGTTTCAATGGACAGGCTCTATGATAGCCGGGTTGATTGCTGGTAGTAGTGGATTATTTTTCCTCAGGGGATTGTATATTTTCGACCTGCCTCAGTGGCCGATGCGAGTCCTGGGCAGCTCTCTGCCAGAGCTAGGAGGGGCAGTTCAGGGGGGCAGTATGTTAAACCCGATCTTTGCCAGTGTGCTGATTCCATTGGCTCTCGTTCTTCTGTTCCTGGGGCATCCTCAGTGGAAGTGGGGTGCGATTGGAACCACGATTGGAGTAGCCAGTTGCTTAATGGTTAGCGCAGTGATTCATCCGGCGGTCTGGGGTTTGGGAACGGGGACTGTGGCTCAGGGTTTCTTGATCTTGAATGGGTTGCTCTGTATTGCTCTGGCCCGTTTGGCCCTAGCAGCGGAGACTAAAGTAGTATGAGTATTACAGTTCAGGGCAAGGTAGAGCGCCAGGGATTTGGCCCAGGAACCTGGGCTTTGGTAACCACCGACCAGACCTATGAGTTAAAAAATGCTCCACCAGAATTGCAAAAGACCGGGATAATGGCTGAAGTTACCGGTGAAATCCGTAGGGATATGATGACTCTGGCGATGATTGGCCCAGTCTTAGCGGTTGAGTCCTTTAATCTCTTGAGTTGAGCTTCGGAACCAAGGATCGGTATCGGTTATGGGTTGCTGGGTTCAAACCCAACGATATCTCCTGATTCCCAGGAAGATTACTCCTGGCTTGAACAGCTTGCCTTCCGTCAACTCTCTATGACACACTATGGGAGTTAAGGTGCAGGATGGATGAATTCCTATCAAGAAGCTCAATTTTTTGCTCAACTTGCTACGCTGCTAGATGCTGGCTTAACAGTGCCCCAAAGCCTGGAAAAAGTTACCCAGAGGGTTGCTTCGCCGCAGTCAAAACGCCAGTTCAATCGAGTTATAACAGCCATGTCCCTGGGGGATAATTTTTCAATCGCTCTGGCCCAGGTTCCTCGATTGACTGATCAGTGGACAATAGGTCTGATTCAAATGGCAGAGTCCCAGGGGTCATTAGCTGAAATGTGTGGTTGCATTGCTGAAGTTGCTCAGCAAAAACAAAAACGGAGCAAGCTTTATCGTTCTGTACAGATTGCGGGATTGACTACTTTGTTCTGCGTTCTAGTCCTGTTGGTTGCTTTGCTGCTGATGTCCCAGTTGTCTCAGAAAGGGCTGCTATTTTTAGGGATTGCTATCGTTTTGATCAGTCTGGTTTCCCCGGAAGTGATTCCGCGATTGCCCTTAATTAGTCGTGTCCTGACGGCACGATCGATGTTGCAACTGGCGGATCTAGAATTGCCCTTGAATTGGGGGATGCCGTTGCTCCAAGCGTTAGAAATTGTTCGCGATCGCCTGCCTCGATCCAGTCTATCCAGTTCCTTGTCAGTTGCTCTGGGCCAAATTCCAGCGGGTCACACGTTAAGCCAGAGTTTAGAAGGGCGATTGCCTCCCATTGCCCTCCAAATCCTGCGCACGGGGGAAGAAACGGGAAATCTCAGTACTGCTCTATACAAGTTGAGAAATTATTACGATCGAGAACTAGAGCGAACCCTTAAGCTGATGCAGAGTATTTTGCTCCCGGTTAGTCTGCTGGCAGCAGGTAGCTTAGTTGCTTTTCTATTGATTCAAGCCCTGACTTCTCTATTGATCTTATTACCGGGCTAATTTTGTAACCATTCTGAGGTAGGGCCTGAGCCATTAAACTTTGATCGAGCGTTTTGATAGAGCGTTTTCGTTGGTACTTCCCTGGTAATTCCGCCTTAATAATGACTTGAATGACCCAAAATTGGTTAAATCTTACTTTAGATTCAAAAAAGTTATCATTACCATCTTGTGCAACGCCGCGACTCCATTTAAGCTGTATGCAGCACAGATCTATATCAATTCTCCAAATCAAATGATATTGCAACTCTTTAAACAGTTTCGTCCTGGAATGGCACTAAGTGCTGCCGCTGGGGTTTTGCTGACAGGTACTAGTGCGATCGCAGCGGATCGAGTCGTTCTGACCTATGGCCCTTTCCAGGCTCCTATTAAGGTCAGTGACCTCAAAAACTTCGCAGAAACCGGTGAAAAAACCAAAACGATTGGTCAAATTGTCGGGTTCTCTGGCGTTGATGAAGATACCATCCGGGGCTTAATGACCCTGGAGGTCGGTTTTGATCTGGTTCCGTTTTCCTGCCTGATCTGCAGCCCTAAAGGGGTTGAGCTGATTGAGGATCTGGCATTAACTGCTCGTACCCACCGTCGGGTTGAGAATGTTGCCGCAATTCATGCGGCCATGATTAATGCGGTGAGTGATGATGGTAAAATTTCCTTCATTGATTTTCTAGAAAAGTACCCCGTACCTGGGCTGTACGTTGATATTGGCAGTATTCCTGAAACCGTTGAGCGCATTCAATCTCTGGCTGGAGAGCTTGACACTGTTTTGAAAGATGCAACTCGTTACGGCAAGGCTGGGTGTAGTATTCAGGAGGTTAGTCTGCCTGAACCCGCTCCACCTGCTCCAAGACCCACGCCCCCTGCTCCTCAGCCTCGACCTGTTCCACCCCCACCAGTTCCTGCTCCTCAGCCTCCTGTTCGAGGATTGTGGTAGTTTGAGCAAATAGGCTTAAGCCAATGACCCTGGGGGATTAATGCAGCATTAAGTTCTGTTTAGGCCCTTAAAACTGATGGGTGATTGATGACTTCAGGTCAAATTACTGGATAGTGGGGATTGGGAGATGGCTCAGTCCCCCTTTTCAGTTCTGTGCCGCCATTAACGATCATCTGGACTAGGCTTTCAACTAATCGACTGGTATCCATGGGCATGAGAGATTGACCATGGAGCCCGCGCTGAATCAGGATGAAGTGAATCAAAGCCCCAACAAAAATCCGAGCTGTCGCTTCAGGATCAGCAATTTTGAGCTGAGGGCAATCCTTGAGATAAGTCGTCAGAATTTCGATAGCGGGTTGAATCAGATTTCTCAAGAAAACATGGGCTAAGTCTGGGCGTTTGTGGGATTCTGCAATGATCAATCGACAAAACCCCAGGTAGTCTTCATCATCAATATTTTCCATCAGAATCCGCTTTGCCAATTCCCGCAAAACTTGATCAGGTGGGCCTTCAAGGGGATGGGCCCAGACCATTTGAAACTTTTCACAGGCAATCCTCTCCACTAAAGCCGTAAACAGACCATCTTTGTCCGAAAAATGACTGTAAAGAGTTTGTTTTGAGACTCCTGCCGCTTTAGCAATTCGATCCATGCTGGTACAGGAATACCCATGCTTGAGAAATTCGGGGATAGCGCCATTGAGAATCTGCTCTGCTTTGTCCATAACTCCTTGAGGGCTATCAGCACAATTAACAATCTTGGGCATGGTGTAATTGGGAATCCACATCACAGATTGAACTTAATCCTGAATTTACAGCGATTTTCAATGGCATGAGACACGGATTTGGGAGTGGGTGACACACTACGTCACCCACTCCCGTACTTCAGTAGTGTGATATTTGAAACTATACTCAGTCAAACTGTACAGTCTAGCCTAACATTTTTTCCGAGAAGAAGGAGTTTAATATAGAAGTGATTCTAGCCTAAAGCTGAGGACACAGACCCCTTTGTGCCTCTGAGGTATGGGGATTTGTCTTCAGATAGTCGGCCAGCCAGCGACAATTTTGCTGAATTTGATAATTTAGGTCAAATCCCTGCATGTTCCAAAGCGTTACAACCCCATTTTCCTGGGCGATCGCCAGGGTATTGCCATCTGGACTAAATTGAACGTAATTTGCGATGGTTTCCAAATTAATCGTATAAAGAGGCACAATTTGACTACAGTTTTCAGTGTCTGACCAGAGTTGAGCAGGATTGATCTGCCAGAATCTGACTTTCTTGTCCTGACTTGCGGTTGCCACGATCAAACCAGCCGGATGGAAACTCAGGCTGATCACTGCAGTGTTATGGTGCAGCGGGCAGGATCCATTCTGATCAGGGGCCCAGAACCAAACATTTTGGTCGATGGCGATCGCCAATTGATTGGTAATTGGAGAAAACTGGATAGCATTGATCTGGCTGTCAACCTCTGGGGTTGATGAAGGGGTACCCCTGTGACGAGCATTCCCGGCAGGAGCACCGACAAGTTTGGCGGGAGTGAGAATGGTGAGACGCTGCCACTCAGGGTTGCGCCCCCAAATCTCAATTCCTGTCTCCTGACCATTGCTAGTGCCAGTTGCCATCAGATTTCCGGTAAAGTTGAACTCTACACTCCAGGCTGGCTCCTTTAGGTCAAGGGTCTGAAGGAGCTGGCCTTTGATATCCCAGAGTTTGATGTCCTGGCTAGCGGAGGCAACGACCTCACCATCCGGACTGAAATCAATAGCATATACTTCGTCTTGATAACCGCCCCAGGACTGTAAAAGCTGACCGCTCAAATCCCAGAGTTTGACGCTTTTGTCCTGACTGGCCGTGACAATGACTTGACCTCCGGGGCTAAAGCTGACCCAGTTTACCGGCTGTTGGTGTCTCAAAATTACGGGTTGTCCCTGGGAGTTGCGAATAGATTTCCCTGAGGCAGATTCCCACAAACGCACAGTACTGTCATCACTGGCGGTGGCAATCCACTGGCTATCGGGGCTGAAGTCCTGATTCCAGACCCCTGCAATATGACCATATAGGGCCCGGTCTAACAGGGGATTCTGGTTGCAGTCCCAGGTTCTGGCGGTTCGATCGGCGCTAGCTGACGTGACAAATTGACCCTCTGGACTAAAAACAACCTCCCAAACATCTCCCTGATGACTAATTAGAGTTTGAAGCAAGGCCCCATTGGCGGCATTCCACAGTTTGATTGTCCGATCTTTGCTACTGCTGGCAATGATCTCACCATCTGGACTAAAGTTGGCGCTGAGAACCTCGTCGTTGTGTTGTCCCTTGAACCCAGCAATTTCCTGGCCCTGGATCACATCCCAAAGTTTCAGGGTGCGATCGCTACTGGCTGAGACCAACCGTTGACTATCGGGGCTGAAACTAACGTAGCGAATCAGGCAGGGCTGAGGATCCTCAGCATTTGAGTTGCCGGTTTCGCAGTGACCTTTGAGGGTATGGAGAACTTTGCCATCTAGCTTCCAGAGCTTAATTTTTCGATCCCAACCCGCAGAAGCCAGGGTCTTGCCATCGGGGCTAAACTGGACACTTTGGACTCGACCTTGATGCCCCACCAGGGTTCGGATTGGGGTGCCATCGAGTTTCCAGAGTTTAATCGTTTTATCCCAACTTGCGGAAGCCAGGGTCTGACCATCGGGGCTAAAGTTGGCACTGGCAATCGGAGCGTTGTTGTGGGTAATTGGTGCATGGGGAAGGGGTTCTCCGTTTAATCGCCAGAGATGCACCCGGTTTCGCTCGGAGGGGTTATTCAGGCTTTCAGGGTCGAGGGTAACGGTGGCAATGATTCCCTGGGAACTAATACTGACATCTGTAACTGGGGCATTGTGGTTGAGGATTCTCAGCAGCTTCCCTTGCCGGGACCAGAGCTTGACGGTCTGATCGTTGCCAGCCGTTGCAATCAAGGTTCCATCGGGACTGTAGGTCACCCCTAAAACCCCACTGTCATGACCTTCAAAGCGATTGCGTTCCTGAATATTAGTAATGACGGGTCTGAGCCCTAGGGCGATGTCGGTTTGAACTTGATCGGATGCCCGAGTGGTTTGAATACTCTGGCCAATTTGCAAGCTCGCTTCCAAGACCCCCAGTTGATCGTTGCGGTCAGATACCCCCAGGGCTTCTGTTGCAGATTCAATCGTGCTGATTCTGGCTTTTCCTTCCCGGCGTTGCAGCCAGAATGCAGCCCCAGCCAGACCAATTAAAAAAATACCCAACAGCAAGCCCAAAAACTTTTCCAGGCGGCGGCGACTCCGTTCTGCCTGGTGTCTTTTTTCAGTTTCGTAGGCGAGTTTCTCCCGTTCCTCGGCTAGCTTGGCATAGACATTTTTTTCACGAACGATCTGCTCAAACTCGGCATCCCGTTCAAACCGATGTTGTTGCTGAATAAAATCCGCCAGATAATCATGCACCAATTGATAAAAACTAGCTCCACCGCCTACTTCCCGAGCTACTAAGCCAGATTTTTCTAAAATATAGAGACTTAGATCAAGCTGATGACCAATTTCATTTTTGTTGAGCTCATCCTGCAGTTCTTCTGCCAGCTCATTGCGGGTTTTTAAAGGTCGAGAATTAGCCTCATCTGTGAGTAAATACAACACCGAACGGGCGGCTGATTCATTTTCGGGGCCACAGTCATGAATCACTTCTTCTAAGAATCGTTCTACCAGCTTGTGCTTTGGGCCTTTTTGTCGATAGTCTACCAGGGTGGTAATGTTCTCAGCCTGAAGTTGGGCTCCCACCATTTGAAGCTCGATTGGTCGCACTTCATCAAAGTCATTTGATAAGTCTTGAACTAGGGTTTGAACCAGGGAATCTTCCAAGTAAAAATGGGACTGATCCGTTAGTTGCTTAATCACATTGTAGGCTTCTTCCTGGGTCAAATTTCCCAGATAAAACAGGATGTCTTTGGTCAGAACATCATTGTTAATCGCCTCCAAATAGGTAA
Source organism: Oscillatoriales cyanobacterium RM2_1_1 (assembly GCA_012033335.1). Taxonomy (GTDB): domain Bacteria; phylum Cyanobacteriota; class Cyanobacteriia; order Cyanobacteriales; family Microcoleaceae; genus JBHJGO01. The sequence goes on along the minus strand of JAAURB010000008.1, from coordinate 69,602 downwards.
ATCTCACTCCTTCTAGCAGATAATGCAGACAGTCTTCCCGCAGGGAGAGAATAACTTTTACAAAGGGAAGATTGAGAAAACTCTGGAGGGCTTCGAAAAAAATCTGTCGTCCTGATCGAGTTTTGTAAGCAAAGAAAAACTCTTCAAATTGATCAAAAATTAAAACAGTGATTTTATTATTTTCGGCGTTTTCTCTTAGCTTCTCTATGACCTGGTGGAGTTGAACCTGGGTTTGTTGTGGATTGATTTTGGGAAGGTCGGAGATTAGATTGGTATCATCAACTTGAATCTCAGCAGATTGATTTCCAGCTCTAGCCTGGGGAACGGTCAGCTTTTGAGCCAGTTCATCAATGTAGGTATTGTAGGTTCTGACAATAATTGGGATAACCTGGCGAGTTTCTACCCGATACCGCTTCAGAGCTGGTACCAGACCCGCCCGCAAAATTGAACTTTTGCCCACACCGGACTGCCCATAGATGACGGTAAGTTTGTACTGGGGAATGGCAATGCGCTGGAGCAAACGATTAATTGCCGCTTCTCGACCTGATGCCTGGATTTCATCCGTAAAGGGGGAATCTTGATCAATGGCCAGGGTTCCAAGAATGGGATCAACGGGTCGTTCCGGCGATCGCAGTCGTCCGGCTCCGATAAAGGCAGTGTAGCCAAAGGTACTCGATGTGGTGCGGTAAATCTTTTTGACTTCAAAGGCTTCATAGTATTCCCCGAGGTCAAAATACAAGCGATTGAGCTGCTCGAGAATCTTCAAGTAGAGTCTCGGATCGTATTTGACGATGATGTCTCGATAGGCAATTTCTAATTTTTCGATGGCTTCCCAGGGGGAACCCAACCGTTCCAAAGCCTGGGCTATGATCAGCAGATAGAGACCTCGATGCTGATTTTTCAGGGGATCGGTTGGAGCGACCGGGTTTTGATCGAGCAATTCCAGGGCAACGCTGCTCAATTCCTGAGCCTCTTCAAATCTGCCCTGACGAACCGCTACTTCTGCTAAAAACCCATAATCCTGAGCCAGGGGAAACGGATCTGTTTGGGGGGGATGCTGGTGTAATTGGCGCGATCGCAGGGCCAAGTGTTGCAGCTCACTCCAATTTTGTAAATGCCGCAGGACTTCCCCCAGTTGGCCAATAAATTTGGCCACTAAATCCTGACGATCCGCATCCTCAAATCGATCAATAGCGGCTTGGAGATGAACTCTAGCCTGTTGCCAATCAGATTGGCCCGTCTGTTGCAGATGTTGTTCTGCCCGGTAAATCCAGCACAATCCCAGATGAAATTGGAGTAAGCCCTGCCATTCCAAGGGAGTCACTTGAGCCAGGATATCAGGGTAAGGTTGAGGAGCAAGGGTCTGGTTTAAACCGTTATGGAACTCTAATCGGGACAAGGGCCTAGAATCCCTCTGATCTAGGCTTTCCCAGAAGCTTAAACTCTGCTGATACTGCTCTATCGCCTCAGAAATCTGCTGATGACCATATAAGTGACGGCCTAGAACAAACCGCAAACTTGCTTCAAGGGAAAACTCCAGGGGGATACGACGATGGTTCAAATCCCGATAGGCCGCTTGCAATTCTGTGGCGATTCCAATCCCGAGAATTGTAGAATTAGGAATGAATTGAGGGGTCTCTGGATCAAGGGCTGTGGCTACGACTTGAGCCGCTTGATATTGCAAAAACTGCACCAATAATTCACTGGTCTGAAGAAATTCAGTCGTCGTTGACCAACTGGCAAAATCTGGAGCCTGACGATTGAATTTACGCCAGAGCCTATCATTCACCCATAAAACCAGGGGGAAGGGCAGATTTAGAAAGGCTTCTCGACTGCGGGTCGCAGAATCTAGAACTTCATCAATGGCAACAATATTCTCAAAGCCAAATACCATCAGGGCTGCAGGAGCGCCAGAATCCTTCTCTAGAGCTGTTTCCAGGCTGCGATAGAGATTATTCGTTGTGGGATCAAGCTGGAGAATCCGAAAAGTTTTGTTGAGCGTAGCTTGTAGCTGTTCAATGATTTGTGATCGGAGGTTGACATAGTTGCACTGGACAAACAGAAGCGAGAACTGCCCCTCTGATAACCTCAATGTTCTGGTAAGAGTATTGAGCTGATTTTGATTGTAAGTAGCAATGTCGTCTTTGGGAGACGGGTTCATGGCAGTGCGATCGCGGTTATCCCTAAACAACAGATTAACCGATCTTTTAGCGGTGAAGCCCAATTTGATTCTGATTCTGGGTTGAGTTGGTTTGCTGAAGGATATTTATTATAGAATCTCCATCGCTTTAGCAGGATCTGTTTCGATTCTAATTCTTCATAAACCAGGGGGTTTTTTAAGGTTGAGGGAATTTGATGTAAAGCCTCTGTAAAAATACTGAATTTTGTTCTGAAAAGATTTTTGCGATCTGTAGAGTGGCATGGTTGCGATCGCAGTTACAAAAAACGTTCCAAAAACGTTCGAATAACTTGCAGGTAAACCCGCTAGTTAGATTGATGCATTGAAAGCCTGGTCAACTCTGGAACCTCTTAAATACTCAGCCATCTAAATTCACAACGTTCCAGAATCTGCTCAATACAAAGCTTCAGTTCAGGGCATCTTCACTTCACTTAATTGCCAAAATTTATCTCTTGGAGAAACATGACAAATTCAAACATTGTAAAGTTGTCCGTCGGTCTTGTTGGAGCTGCTCTGGTTACTGTTGTTGGTGGTCAGGCTGCCGAAGCTGTCACCATCAACTTTGCTGGTGGCGACCCTGCTAATGGTTCAGTTGGTTTTTCTGACTACACTACTAGCGGATTGTCTACGGCTGGAACTCAGAGTGTAGTCCAGTCTGCTAATGGTTTGGGCGTTCTAGGCGGTGGTCTCGATAGCCCTCAGATTGATGGTTTAGGCCCTGATGAAACCCTCAGATTGAGCTTCACCAACAAAGTGACATTAACCTCTATTGGTTTTGCCCGGGTTTTTGATGCGTTTTTGCCATTCGTTGGAAGAGTCAACGATGAGTTCCAACTTTTCGTTGACGGAGTTTCTGTATTTTCTGGGGATATTCCAGGAGGAAATTTCCTTGATACTGCTACCGGAACCTTGGGGCCGATTAGCTTTACTGGAAAGCAGTTTGATTTCACCGTCACCGACAATACGGATGCTTACTTCCTGGCTTCTGTAGAAGTTGTTCCTGAACCTTTGACAATTCTGGGCTCTCTGTCTGCGGTAGGCATTGGTACAGCATTGAAGAAGCGGCAAGCCAAGCGGAACCTAAAGGGTTAAATCTGACCTGGTTTGAATTATTGAAGGTTACTGGTTGAAGTTTACTAGTTTTACCCTCCCCATCGGTTCAGGTGGGGAGCTTTTTGGATTAAGTTTCTAAAGTTGACTAGAGGTAACGGCTCCCCGTCACATTTCAAGTAGCTCCGCAACAGATTCCCATCCCTTGCCTTTGCGAACGAGTTCAGGCTGAGGCGTTGAAAGATCGAGAATGGTCGAGACTTGATAGCCGGGATCAGAGGTATCGTCAATAATCAAATCAACCAGCTTTTCTAGAGAATCAAACAGTTCAGCCTTGCCAATATTCCCATCAATCGGTAAGGCCGTTGGGGCTTCTCCCTCCGCTTCATTCGTGATATGGGCTGAAGTAGAAACCACTGGATTTCCCAAGGACTCAATTAGTGCTAGACAGATCCGATGATAGGGCACTCGAATCCCAGTCGTTTTGCGCTTAGGGGCCATGACCAATCGGGGAACAAGCTTGGTTGCCGGCAGCAAAAAAGTATAACTGCCTGGAATTAATCGTTTGATGATCCGATAGGCAGAGTCGCTCACTACCGCATAATCGGCAATATTGGATAGGGATGAACACAAGAAAGTGAGGGGTTTATCGTTGGCAAGTTGTTTGATTTGTCGGACTCTTTCAATGGCAGATTTTGAATTGAGATCGCATCCAATTGCATAGACAGTATCGGTGGGATAGAGCATCACAGCTCCCTCTTTCAAGGCACTGACAATTTTTCTAATTTCACGATCCTGGGGATTCTGAGGATGAAGTTCGTAATAAGTTGTCATTTTAAATTTCAATCACTAGTTTTTCCTATGCCAATTATCGAACTGTCAAGATTCCGCTCTAATTCTTGAAAAATTGCCATATTGTTTTTCTCAGGGCCATCTGATGAAACCAAGCAAATATAGACCCAGTAGAGTTGTCGGTTTTTCTAGAGTCTAGAGTCACGCCACTCAGTTCTGTAAAAATCCTGTAGGGAGGATAGCCAATCAAGTGAGGGGGTATAACACCTCAGGGGTGATGACCTGCTTCACAAGATTGCCACATTTGATTGAGAATTGATTTGTAGGATTAAAGGTTTACTTCGATTGCTTTACTTGGTTCGCAAATAATCCTGCGTACTATATCAGATGTCTTATTTTAGTTCAAGTGGGTAGTTGTAGGAATCCACTTTTAAGGGTAGTCGAAGCACTTTTAACGTTATTATCAGGGTTCACTAAAATGAAGCAGGCTTTTTTAATGCTCTCGTTGATTCTTTCCAGTAGCGGCTTTTTTGCACTTCCATTTCATCGCCATCAGGATTTTGCAAAATCCAATGGCTACAAGGTTAACGTGCAAGAGCAAGTTCTAGTTGACTATACCGGAACGGATGAGGATGGTAATACGGACAGTATTGATACCAGCAAAGATTTAATAAATCTGAGTTGAGCTTAATTCTGATTCAATAGTTCTGATTCAATAGTGTTTAGAATTAATGATTCTAGCACGGAACCGGTTACGTTTTTGAGTGTAATTGATAAATTTTTCCCATGCAATGGGTCGTATGGGGTGAGTTATTTAGGAATAAATCGGCCTAAAAGTGTTGTTGGGTGTTTTTTTATCAGTAAGTCAACCATTATCCTTTTGAAGGGTCAGTTCAGGTATAATGTGCTCCAGGCCAGATAGTGCTTGAAAGCTGTCGTGGAGCAAAGGTTTGAATCTAAGGGTTTTATGTTTGAGCAATGGCCATGGTGAGGATGCGATCGCCGTTCGAATTCTCCAGGAGTTGCGTCATTGCTCGGAAGGGATTGAGTTTGCTGCTTTACCGCTGGTGGGGATAGGACAAGCTTACCGGGACTGTCGAGTTCCTATTGTCGGGCCCGTTAAGCCCATGCCCTCCGGGGGTTTCATTTATATGGATTGGCAGCAATTGTGGCAGGATCTTCGAGGGGGGTTGTGGGGTTTATTTCGGGCTCAGTTGAACATTGTTCGGCAGTGGGCTGAGTCCGGGGGAATAATTTTAGCGGTGGGGGATATCGTGCCCCTTGGGTTAGCCTGGTGGAGCGGTGCTGCCTATGGTTTTGTTGGGACGGCCAAGTCTGAGTATTATCTGCGAAACAATACAGGTTGGTATTCCCATCGTCCCATGGCTCGGCTATGGGACGGATGGTCAGGTTCGGTTTATTTGCCCTGGGAGCGCTGGCTGATGAGTCGATCTCGCTGTCAAGCCGTTTTTCCTCGGGACAGTTTTACAGCCCGAACCCTGGAGCGGTGGCCCATTCCAGTCTATGACCTGGGCAATCCTATGATGGATCAGTTGCAGCCTCAAGAAAATATCATAACGGATCGCCAGCCAGCCGGTACTTCCCTAACCCTGGCCCTCCTACCCGGCTCCCGCCCTCCAGAAGCCTATGAAAACTGGCAGCTCATCCTTCAAGCCGTACAAGCTTTAGCTGAATTTTTTCTCAAACCGACTTTCCCAGTCCCAAGTTTCTCCGAGCAGGCTGAATTACCTAAAAGCCTGATGTTTTTAGCCGCTATTTCTTCGGGTTTAAATCCTGATCCCTTTAGTCAGATGTTAGTCGAGCAGGGATGGTGGGCAATTCAACCGCAACCTGCGTCCTGGAATAGTCCTGAAGACCGCTACTTTGAATGGAATGGGGCCCAGTTGATCCTGACTCAGCATCGGTTTAATGATTGTTTGCATCGGGCGGATCTGGCGATCGCCCTAGCCGGAACAGCAACAGAGCAGTTTGTGGGTTTAGGTAAGCCTGCTATTGTCTTTCCAGGTCGTGGCCCTCAATGTACCTACCGATTTGTTGAGGCCCAGAGTCGGATGCTAGGAGAGTCCTTAATTTTGCTAGAAAACCCAGGTCAGGTTCCTAAAGCCGTTGGTGACTTGCTCAGTAACCCCGACCGCCTGCATCAAATTGCCAAAAATGGCCAGCAACGCATGGGGCAACCTGGCGCTGCGGCGCGAATTGCCCGGTGTTGGTGGGAGCAATTTGGCTCAAAGTCAATGGATTCTACGCACTGCGGTGTGCTTTAGGTTTTGTGTCATGCCGATTTTAAGAGTTAGTATGACCCACTGGAAAACAGCCATCTTGGCTGTTCCACTTAATGGAGTCTATCCTCTGCAGAAGGCTATCAACTTTCAAGTTTTTTCAAGCGCCGTATCGTCAAAATCACACCTGATCTGTGAGAGAGGTTTCGGGGCAATTGCCCCGAAACCTCTCTCGCGTTTTTCAATGAGATTTACTCTTCCTCGCCGTAGGTATCGTCAATCAGTTCATCGTCTACAAACGGAGAGACCAGAGGGGTTTCATCACTAATAAAACTCTCCCGTCCCGGTTTTGAACCAAAGACCGAAGGACTATCCTGATCCAATTTACCCCCCTGACTACTGTAAACCCTTGCTGTCTCATCATCTAAGACTACATCAGTCAATTCGTCATCGACATTCTCATCATAGTATCCAGCCGCAGCATCATAGCCTACCTCCGATCCAGAAGCCTCCTCATAGGCATTGAACCCACTCCCAGCCGGGATCAACCGCCCAATGATGACGTTTTCCTTCAGACCTCGTAACCAGTCAGATTTACCTTCAATGGCTGCCTCCGTGAGAACCCGAGTGGTTTCCTGGAAACTAGCGGCAGAAATAAAGCTGTCAGTATTCAGGGAAGCTTTGGTAATTCCGAGCAACACCGGAGTATAGCTAGCTGGGGCAAACCCGGTGATCGACATGGCTTCATTCACCTGTTCAACCTGACGCAGTTCCACTAGTTCTCCAGGAAGCATGGTTGTATCTCCGCCATCCTCAATCCGCACCTTAGAGGTCATCTGTCGGACAATCACTTCAATATGTTTGTCAGAAATATCAATTCCTTGGGATTGGTAAACGGATTGCACCTCATTCACCAGGAAGGTCTGACATTGCTGAAAGCTCTTGAGGGCAGCGGGATAGACTCCATCCTGCTCCACGTGGTAATTGAAGAATACCTCTAGGATTTCGTGGGGATTTGCTGGGCCATCAGTAATAGCCTGCCCAGCTTCAACCTCCTGCCCGTCTGAGACAATTACATTTTGACCCGGCAGTAAAGGATACTCCTGGATTGTCCCATCCTGGTCAATCACCCGCAACTCAACCACTTCATCCTCAACACTCACCTGAGCTGTCCCTGATCGTCGTGCCAGGGTACAGGCTTCCTTGGGCTTCCGGGCTTCTAACAGTTCTTCAATTCGAGGCAGACCCTGAATAATATCCCCGGTCTTGGCCCGCTCAAACACCAACAGAACCAGATTGTCTCCCCGCTGTACCAGGTCGCCATCATTCAGATGCAGGATTGCACCCGTTGAAACGCGATAGGGTCGCCCAATTCTGAGGACAATTTTTGTTTTAGCTTCTGCTAACTGGGAATCTGATGGGTGTTCAGCAGCCTGATCCGTTCCAGATTTTAGGATAGATACAACTTGACCAGATTCAGAGGCTGGAACACCAGGGGCAATTTCTGTGCCTTCTACAATCAAATTACCCGGTTTGACTGTGGGGGTTTTCCCATCAGGAACATCAATCATGACCCGATCAACATCCCGAACTACCAGAATCCGACGAATAATCTCTGCTCCAGATCGAATACCACTGACGATGCCTCCATCTTTGGAGAGGATTTCCGTCCGACTGACCACTGCTCCAGGCTCAATTTCCTGGCCATCTTCAACCAGGAGCTTGGTACGGGTACTGCCCTGGGTCACATCGGCGATAATATCTCGGCGGATTACCAAAGATTCTAGAATGACCAACTGCAGTCGCAGGATTTCAGTGTCCTTCTCATCCGGAACTAGTTCAATGTCCGCAGCCAGTTGAGGGGCTTCCGTCCCAATATTGATCACCAGTTGGGTGCGAAGCAATTCTACCCCTTCCACAGAGCGCACCCGTTCGCCATCCTTGAAAGGAATTCGCTGAATTGCCTGCAGTGAGATGGATTGGTTCAAGGACTCTTGAGAGGGAATGGGTGGGGTTTCAGAGACAGCAAATTCCATCACGGGCCGCAGCAATAGGGCAGGCCCCTCTGGGGTTTCAACATATTCGATATAGCTCAGATTCTTAGCTGTCAGCCCCGGAATCGCTTCCTGACCTGGATTAACAATCTGGCCATCGATTGCCATTACCATTTCTGGATCATCAACCAGATGCAGATCCCCCGGCTTAATGACGATTTCTCGAAGAATATCGTTCTTCTGAGTCACCTCTATAACACCATTGGTCTGGCAGAAAATGTCTTTGACGACTTCAGTTCCCGCCTCAACATACTGACCATCCTCAACGGCGAGTAAGGAGATATCTTTGTTGACCTCATGGCACTCTTCGGGAATCCACAGCAGGGTTCCTCCTTTGACCACTTCATATCCCTGTTTGGCTTTACCGCGCTTGGCTACCTCAACCCCAGCGTATTTGAGCAATCCACCCGTGGTCGTCTGATAGCTATCGTCTACCAGTTCGGCGATCACTTCATGGTTTTCAACCTTCGTGCCTGGGGCAACCTTCAAGAGAAAACGATGACTGTTACTGGTTTCGATGACATATTGCTCCCGGTTCTGGAAGTGCTGCACTCGAACGGCGGCCTGATCCAACAAGACGGATGCTGTAATGATTTCAATTTCCCGAGGCAAGTCTGATGCTTCCGCTGGTATTGCCAGGGCACTGACCAGCTCACCCTCTTCTAAGTCAGCCTCAATTGGTGCATCAAAGAAGGCTGTATTGGTAATCCGAACTACACCGCCATGCTCAGACAAAAGTCGAGTTTGGGCAATGACATCTCCCGGTTCAATCCGATCCCCATTACTGACGGTGGGCTCGGCTCCGCTGGGAAGATTGTAAACTTCTCCACCCAATACCCACAATAAACCCCCTCGTTGGGCAATCCGGGTCATGTTACCCTGACGATCCACCTTTTCTTCTGGAACCACATCAGCAAATTTAATCTCCCCTGCCAGATCTGTCGCAACATCTTTTGTGGCTTTCTCCGTGGTTTTTCGAGCGGTTCGACCACTGACCGGAATTTCAACCAGAATCTGGCCAGTGACCACAGGTTGTTCATTTTTGACCACAATAGTGGCCCCCTGGGTAACATTCACTCGCTCCACTCGATCACTGCCTTCAACTCTGATCTCGAGATGGCCATTGCTTTCAATGTAAAAAGAGTCATCCCCATGACGAGTTCGGAAAGCCCGCAATCGCAGCTTTTTAGGAAACTGAACGATGCCATTGACGGGGGCTTTGATCACCTCAGCCGCCTCGGCTGTGAATACCCCACCCGTGTGAAACGTTCGCATGGTTAACTGGGTTCCGGGTTCCCCAATGGACTGGGCCGCAATAATCCCAATGGCCTCGCCTAAATCTGCCATCTGAGCATGGGCTAAGCTCCAGCCATAGCAGCGCTGACAAACTGAACGGGTGGCTTCACAGGTCAGAGCGGATCGAACCACAACTTCCTGTACCCCTGCCTGATAAATGGCGGCTGCCATTTCTGCTGAGATATCTTGATTGCGTGTGGAGGTCTTACCCTCTGCTACAATTAGCTCTCCGGTTTCAGGATGCACCGCATCCCGGGCCAAGACCCGGCCCAACAGCCGATCTTGCAGCGGAATCAGGATGCGATCTCCATCAGTCATACTCCGCAGCGAAATTCCTCGCTCTGTGGTGCAATCAATTTCTCGCAGAATTACATCCTGGGAGACATCCACCAATCGCCGGGTCAAATACCCCGAATCCGCTGTTCGCAAGGCCGTATCCACCAGACCCTTGCGGGCTCCATAGGAAGAAATAATGTATTCAGTAACCGTCAGCCCTTCCCGAAAGTTTGTTTTGATCGGCAAGTCGATGATTTCTCCCTGAGGATTCGCCATCAGACCCCGCATCCCCACCAATTGTCGTACCTGGGAAATATTACCCCGAGCTCCGGAAAAGGCCATCATGTAGACCGAGTTGAGGGGGTTGCTTTCTTTGAAGTTTCGTACAACCGCATCTTTGAGAGCTTCAGAAGTCCCGTTCCAGGTATCTACAACCTTTTGAAACCGCTCAACCTCGGTAATTTCTCCCCGGGTGTAACGATGTTCGGTTCGGCGAATTTCTTCCTGGGCAGCATCCAACAACTCCCGCTTAGAAGGGGGAACCTGTAAATCCTCTACACTAATTGAAACCCCAGCCTTTGTGGCATAACGAAAGCCCGTGTCCTTCAGCCTGTCTGCCATTTGAGCTGTACGGGCTGTCCCGTAGTGAGTAAATGCCCAGGCCACAATTTTTTTGAGTTGCTTCTTGTCGATTACTTGATTCCGAAAGACCTTTTTGTTTTCAGTCATGGGTCAATATTCAGCTTCCGAAGTTTACAGATAGACGAGATTAGCCGTCTATAAAGAATAGATATTGGGTTGAGTAGGCAGATGGAGTTTGGCCAGATAGCCGGTCGCTTATGCTAATGCATCATGGACAGTCTTATTGAAAATAATTCGGCCTGGAGTCGTGTAAATATACTGAGACAATATGTTGCCTTCTTGATCTTCACGGACTCGACGAGTGCGCCTGCGACTTTTCTCTGTGACATAAATTCGAGTTGTGATCCCATCGACCGACTTTTCTTCCCGGCCAATCTGCTCGGGTTCACTTTGCCAGACTTCTCCATCAAATCTCACCCAGATGTGGGTATGAAGATGCACAGCTTGTTGCTCATAGGCCGTAATCACATCGTCCATATCAGAAAAATAGCGATCATCCTTCTCCTCATTTTGTACCCTGGGATTCTCTGCGGTGAGGTAATAACACCCCAAAACCATGTCCTGACTTGGAGTAATAATGGGAGTTCCGGTGGCTGGCGAGAGAATATTATTACAGGCCAGCATCAGCATTCGAGCCTCGGACTGGGATTCAATCGAAAGCGGTACATGTACGGCCATTTGATCTCCGTCAAAGTCAGCGTTGAAAGCGGGACAAACTAGAGGATGTAACTGAATAGCGCGGCCTTCCACTAGGATTGGTTCAAAGGCTTGAATGCCCAAACGGTGTAGGGTCGGGGCTCGGTTGAGCATCACCGGATGGCCCAAAATCACCTCTTCCAATACATCCCAAACACTGGGATCTCCCCGCTGAATCAGTTTTTTCGCAGCCTTGATATTATTCACCAATCCCTGACGAATCAGCCGATGAATCACAAAGGGCTGGAATAGCTCGATGGCCATCTCTCGGGGCAAACCACACTGATGCATTTTCAACTTGGGGCCGACCACGATGACTGAACGACCGGAGTAGTCCACCCGCTTCCCAAGAAGATTCTGGCGAAAACGTCCCTGTTTTCCTTCAATGATGTCCGACAGGGACTTAAGGGGCCGATTGTTGGCTCCGACCACGGTGCGACCGCGCCGACCATTGTCAATCAGGGCATCAACAGCTTCCTGAAGCATCCGTTTTTCATTACGAATGATAATTTCAGGGGCCAGGATTTCCTGAAGTCGAGCCAGACGATTATTTCGGTTGATCACCCGGCGATAAAGATCGTTCAAGTCACTAGTGGCAAATCGTCCGCCATCGAGTTGAACCATGGGCCGTAAATCTGGAGGAATTACCGGAATGCTGTGGAGCACCATCCAATCCGGTCGAGAACCGGTGGCTACAAAGTTATCAATCACCCGCAACCGCTTGATATACTTGGCTCGTTTTTGCCCTTTGGCGGTGGTGATGTCCTCCCGCAAGCGTTCAGCTTCTTCTTCTAAGGGAATATCCTCTAATAAGCGGGCGATCGCCTCAGCCCCAATTCCCACTTCGACTCCGGTTAGAGTCCCTTCCTCGCTGTAAATCTGGTCTTCGATTTCCAGCCATTGATCCTCTGTCAGGAGTTGCTTGTAGTTCAGATGATCAGCATTGCCAGGGTTCAATACCACATAGGCATTGAAGTAAACCACCTGTTCTACATCCCGCAATGGCATGTCCAATAGAATAGCCATGTAACTGGGAATGCCCTTGAGATACCAGACGTGGGTCACAGGAGCGGCGAGCTTAATGTACCCCATGCGATGACGGCGCACCCTGGATTCTGTTACCTCTACTCCACAACGCTCACAAACAATTCCCCGATGCCGGACTCGTTTGTACTTGCCACAGTGACATTCCCAATCCTTGGCTGGGCCAAATATCCGCTCACAGAAGAGCCCATCCATCTCCGGCTTCAGGGTTCGATAGTTAATGGTTTCAGGTTTGGTGACCTCACCCACCACCTGACCGTTCGGCAAAGTCCGTTCTCCCCATTGTCGAATGCGTTCTGGAGAAGCTAAACCAATTTTGACGTAATCAAAACGTTGTTCTAGTTTGGGCATGGTTGAACTGTTGGGTAGGGTTGCTCAAGCGTTTTTGGTGGAAAGCAGGTGAATTCCTAAAAGTTGCAACCTGCAATCAAGCACACTAATTACTTTCTTCGTCTTCAGCAGCATTGTGGCTCACTTCATAGGTGGGTCGGGAGGGCGTTCGACCGCGTTGGGGGTCATCAGCCATCAAGTCAACTTCGCTGTCTTTACTCGTCCCATCCTCTGCCGTATCTACTTTATGAACAGCAATATCTAAGCAGAGAGATTGCAATTCTCGCATCAATACCTTGAAGGATTCTGGCGTGCCCGGACGGGGAATTGCTTTTCCTTTGACAATGGCATTAAGGGCCTCATTTCGGCCTTGCATGTCATCTGACTTAACTGTTAACAATTCCTGCAGGGTATAAGCTGCTCCAAAAGCCTCCAAGGCCCACACTTCCATTTCTCCGAATCGTTGACCCCCCTGTTGTGCTTTTCCGCCTAAGGGTTGCTGGGTAACCAGGGAATAGGGGCCAGTAGAACGGGCGTGAATCTTATCGTCCACTAAGTGAACCAATTTCAGCATATAGGCTACTCCCACCGTAACCGGTTGATCAAAGGGTTCTCCGGTGCGACCATCATAAAGCTGGGTCTTACCCGGATTATCCTGGCTGAATACCCAGTCCCGCTTGGTCTTATCGCGAGCTTCCTGTAATTTGCCATGAACCGTTTCTCGGGACATTTCTAAACCGTGCATTTCATCAAAGGGCACCACCTTGAACCGCAGTTTTAAATTCTCTCCGGCCCATCCCAGAAGGCATTCGAAGATTTGGCCCACATTCATCCGGGATGGCACCCCTAGAGGATTCAAGACAATATCAACCGGACGACCATCGGGAAGATAGGGCATATCTTCAATCGATAAGATCCGGGAAACAATCCCTTTATTACCGTGACGACCAGCCATCTTGTCCCCCACCTGAATTTTCCGTTTCTGAGCGACATAGACTCGCACCACCATATTGGCTCCAGGGGGAAGCTCGTCTCCCTGTTCCCGGGTAAATACCCGCACATCGACCACGCGACCTTTTTCTCCGTTGGGCACTCGGAGGGAGTTATCTCGAACATCTCGGGCCTTCTCCCCAAAGATTGCCCGCAGCAGCTTCTCTTCGGGGGGCTGATCCGATTCTCCCTTGGGGGTGACTTTCCCCACCAAAATATCCCCTGACTCTACCCAGGCTCCAACCCGAATAATCCCATTCGGATCTAATTGGCGCAGGGCATCTTCCCCGACGTTGGGGATTTCTCGAGTGATCTCCTCTGGCCCCAATTTGGTTTGGCGGGCTTCAATTTCAAATTTCTCAACGTGAATTGAAGTATAAATATCGTCATAGACCAACCGCTCACTGATCAGGATGGCATCTTCATAGTTGTACCCTTCCCAGGGCATATAAGCCACGACAACATTATGACCCAATGCTAGCTCTGCTCCTTCGGTAGAGGAGCCATCCGCCAGTACCTGACCCACAATAACCTGATCCCCCTCGTATACTAAGGGTCGCTGATTCAGACAGGTATCCTGGTTTGATCGCTGGTATTTCTGGAGTTTGTGCTCAAACTCTTTGCCCTCCAAGCTCATGACCTTAATCATAGAGCTGTCAACATAGCTAACTTCTCCATCCGCCTGAGCCACAATCACCATCCCGGAATCTCGAGCGGCTTGAGCTTCCAACCCCGTCCCCACTAGAGGGCGTACAGGGCGTAACAGAGGAACAGCCTGCCGTTGCATATTAGATCCCATCAGGGCACGGTTGGCATCATCATGTTCCAGAAAGGGAATCAATGAAGTCGCCACTGAAATAATTTGCACGGGGGAAACAGCCACATAATCCACCTGGTCTGGAGTGGTAGTAGTGAAGTCCTGGCGGTATCGGACTGGAACCAGATCGCCCAAGATGTATCCTTCCGCATCGGTGCTGATATCTCCTGGTGCAACCCGCAGATCGTCCTCCTCATCCGCTGTCATATAAATTGGTGTGACCTCCCGCCGTACCCGGCCATTCTCAACCGGATAATAGGGTGTTTCAATAAAGCCATAGGGATTAACCCGGGCATGGGTTGCCAGAGAGCCTATCAGTCCTGCATTTGGGCCTTCTGGCGTTTCAATCGGACAGATGCGTCCATAGTGAGAGGGGTGAATATCCCGTACCGCAAAACCTGCTCGCTCTCGTGTAAGTCCTCCTGGGCCCAAGGCAGAGAGACGACGCTTGTGGGTCAGCTCAGCCAGAGGATTAGTTTGATCCATAAACTGTGAAAGCTGAGAACTCCCAAAAAACTCTTTGATGGCCGCCACTAGGGGCTTGGGATTGACTAGAGATGCCGGGGTGAGGGACTCTGAATCACTCACGGTCATCCGCTCTCGAATAATCCGCTCCAACCGATTCAAGCCCACCCGAACCTGGTTCTGGAGAAGTTCTCCTACGGAGCGTACCCGACGATTGCCCAGGTGATCAATATCATCCGTTTCGCCGATGTCATATTCTAAATTGATCAGGTAATCAATTGCAGTTAAGATGTCTGTCGGGGTCAATACCCGCATCGTGTCTGGAACATTGAGGCGCAGCTTACGATTGAGCTTATAACGCCCTACTCGACCCAAATCATAACGCTTGGGATCAAAGAAACGATTGTGCAAAAGCTGTTCACCCCCAGCAACGGTGGGAGGCTCCCCAGGACGAAGTTTGCGATAAAGCTCCATCAGGGCATCTTCTTCGCTAAATTCCCCTTCCCGGTCAATGGTTTTTTGAAAATAGTCAGCGTGGCGCAGGGAATCAAAAATTTCGTTATTGGATAATCCTAAGGCTTTGAGTAATACCTGGGCCGATAGCTTGCGAGTTTTATCAATTCGCACCCAAACCAGATCATTTTTATCTGTCTCGAACTTTAACCAGGCTCCCCGGTTTGGAATCAACGAAGCACTATAGGTACGGCGCTGATTCTTGTCAATTTCTGACTTGTAATAAACCCCAGGACTCCGAACGATCTGGTTAACAATAACCCGCTCAGCCCCATTGATAATAAAGGTGCCTCGCTCTGTCATCAATGGCAGATCGCCAATAAAGACATCCTGCTCCTTGATCTCACCGGTTTCCTTGTTGATCAAGCGAGTGGGAACATACATTTGAACAGCATAGGTACTATCCCGCCGTTTAGCCTCATCAACATCGTACTTGGGCTGCTTCAGTTTGTAGTTCTTGGCGATGAAATGCAATTCAAGCTTACCGGTATAATCTGTGATTGGGGAAAAGCTTTCTAGCTCCTCAATCAAACCTGTCTCTAAAAACCAACGAAAACTTGATCGCTGAATGTCGATCAAGTCCGGGAGCAAAAAGTTAGACGTTTCGTAAATCTGGTTGGCCATGGGTTAACTCGGTTAGGATAACTGCTGAGATTTGGAAGTATTGATTTGGAAGTATTCGATTCAAACCAATAGACAAACCAATAAACATAAACGGATCAGATATAAACCAAACAGAAACATTAAATAGGGGTTAGGGTTGATTCAGATTGAATTGATAAACCAAACAATTGACAAGCATTTTGTGTCGTTTGCTGACAAAGCTCAGCAAGGGAAATTTGACGGATCTCCGCTAATTTCTGGGCAACATAATAAACATAAGCGGGCTCATTGCGCTTTCCTCGCTTCGGAACAGGAGCTAAAAATGGACAGTCAGTTTCTACTAAAAGACGATCATGCGGCACAATCTGAGCTGACTGCTGCACAGCAATCGCACTTTTAAAGGTCACAACCCCACTGAAGCTAATGTAGAATCCCAGATCGAGGAACCATTGAGTTTCATTTGAATCCCCACTCCAGCAATGCATCACCCCTCGAATTGTTCCATGATTGGCATGGAATCTGCGAAGGAGGTCGCGCATGGATTCTGCAGCATCCCGACAATGAATAATGACGGGCTTGTTCAGGGCATGGGCAATTTCAAGCTGAGCTTCAAATACCTTTTCCTGGAACTCTCGATCATCTGCTTTGTAAAAGTCCAGGCCCATTTCTCCAATCGCAACGACCCTGGGGTCAGATTGAGCCAATTGAGTGATCTGCTCAGATGAACCAGAAGTCCACCTTGGGGCATCTAAAGGATGTAATCCGACCGAAAAAGACAGCTCAGGAATCTGATCGGCGATCGCCTGGATCTGCTCGAACTCCCCGGGATGAACACAGGAATGCACTAGATGGGCAATTCCATTTTCTCGCCAATGACAGGCCACCGCCTTCAGGTCAGAGGCGAGTGACTCGAAGTTGAGATGAACGTGGGTGTCAACAATCTGCATCAAAAGTAGTACTCAGAGCCATTTATGCATAAGAAGTAACTAAAACCGCAGAATCCAGGTGGTCTTTTCAGGAAAAACCTGGAACAGCAGTCACACTCTGGACGAACTTTCTCTCCATCCTGGACATCCAAACCCGGGGCAATAGCGGCTTGTTGCGGCAAAGCTGAGGAGCTTTAAGATGCTACTGCATCTGTAGCCTCAGGGTTGGGGAAGTGGGACTTGAAAGCCTTGGCCAGACGAGCTTTTCTCCGAGAAGCTGTATTTCGATGAACCACTCCCCGTTTGACGGCCTTGTCAATTTTGCTGTAGGCTTCAGATAATTTTTGATTGACCTCTTCTAACGTCATTTCACCCTCTGGGTCAGCAGCATACTTCTCAAGGGCTGTGAAGTAACGCTTCATGAGCGTCCTGATGGCGGACTTGTAAGATTTATTGCGTAATCGATTACGTTCTGCGATTTGAACTCGCTTAGCAGCAGACTTAATATTGGTCATAAGGATACTTTGAGAACGCCGAACCAGTTGCAGCAAAATTTTGCGGAAATTCTAATATAGCACTAACTTACCTTAGTTAGTATAACACCTTGACAAAAATTCGTGCCCGACTTCCATTAACCCAGTGACTAACCCGGAAAATCCACGCTACACTAAAAGCTAAGAGTTCCGAGGGTCTTCCGGATTCCTGGAATTAAACCATCGCTAAAGCTTAAGACTACTAGAGTTCAAGACCATAAAGTTCAAGACCAAAAATTTAAGGTTAAGCTTGGCCCTTCTAGCTGCTAGCTCAGTTATGGGCAGAGATAGATATCATTCAGCTATCATTGATGAGATGGTCAATCAGAAATATTGGGGTGAATGATTCCACTCGCGATCGCATCAAGTGGGGCTCATCGAAGCGCGAGGGTCTTCATCTACTAAATGGTTACAATTTTGATGTCCAGTTTGATGATTTCTAAGTTTCTGGGCCAGTTTATTCGCTGTTCTGAGCGTATTCAAATTTATTGAAACCGGCCTAACTCAGCAATTCATCTCGTTCCCTCTCCAGACAGCACTTCTAGAACCATGTTACGAATAATCACTCAATGGGTTGAAGCACAGGCAGAACTACGGCGCATCGCAAGTCGTACCCATGATGACATGATGATGCACAAAGAGGCAACTGTCAGAGAGGTTCTGCAAACGGTCAGGCGTCAGGGAGATAAGGCACTTTTACATTACACCGAAGAGTTTGATCAGAAAATTCTCAGCCTGGAAGACATCCGCGTTAGTGGCATGGAGCTAGATGCAGCTTATCAGCAGGTCTCCAAAGAACTCCTTGATGCAATTCGGCTAGCCGCTCAACAGATTGAGGCATTCCATCGGCAACGAATTCCCCGATCCTGGGTGCAGTTTGAAGCAGATGAGGTGGTACTGGGAAAACGTTATACTCCCGTCGATTGTGCTGGTCTTTACGTTCCAGGGGGAAAAGCGGCCTACCCTAGCACGGTCTTGATGAATGCCATCCCAGCAAAAGTGGCGAAGGTATCTCGAATTGTCATCGTCACGCCTCCAGGGCCAGAAAATAGAGTTAATCCGGCGGTTTTAGTGGCAGCTCAAGAGGCAGGGGTGCAAGAGATCTATCGGGTAGGTGGATCTCAGGCGATCGCAGCGTTAGCCTATGGTACGGAGACTATTCCTAAAGTTGATGTGATCACCGGGCCCGGAAACATCTACGTTACCTTGGCTAAAAAACTGGTCTATGGGACGGTGGGGATTGATTCTCTGGCTGGGCCATCGGAGGTTTTGATCATCGCCGACAGTAGCGCTAATCCGGCCCACATTGCGGCTGATCTGCTGGCCCAAGCTGAACATGATGCCATGGCTGCCGCTATTCTCCTGACCCCGGATTCAGTGCTGGCTCGACAGGTTGCAACGGAAGTTGAACGCCAGTTAATTGACCATCCTCGCCATCTGATGACGGAAAAGGCGATCGCTCACTATGGCCTGATTGTGGTGGTAGATTCTTTAGATGCGGCCACCAAGCTCTCAAATGAATTCGCTCCAGAGCATCTAGAGCTAGAAGTCGAGGATCCCTGGGCGTTGTTAGATCAGATCCGCCATGCTGGAGCCATATTTCTAGGTTGCTCTACCCCAGAAGCCGTTGGAGACTATCTGGCGGGGCCGAATCACACCTTGCCTACCTCTGGGGCCGCCCGATATGCTTCGCCTCTGGGAGTTGAAACCTTTCTGAAGCACTCTAGCTTAATTCAATATTCTCCAATTGCCTTGCAAAAGGTGGGCCAAGCCATTCAGGTTCTGGCCCAAGCTGAGGGCTTACCGTCCCATGCAAATTCTGTCGCTCTACGGGTTGAAAATCCTGATCCCTCTGAATGATGATCTGAATGATTCAGAATCTTTAATGAAGGCAACCCCATACTTTTCTTTCAAGTAGATAAATGTAGATAAATGTAGACAAATGGCCCAAAAGTCACTAGAGAATCATTAAAGATTTGCTAGATAGCTTGATGCAACTAATTAAAAGATTGATGTCGGGATGAAGGGGGCACTGCCCCAGACCCCCTGCTATTTAACAATTAATTACAACTACCTAAATTACAACCACCTGCTTACGAAATCTGAATATAAGCAATAGTGGGCTGAGAGAATTTTTACCGGGAACAGGAGTTTGAGGCCGACTTTAATCAATTAACCCCTTAATTCGATTACTTGATTCGATCAGGGATGACCCAGGTTTAAAATCAATTCAAAATCATCGGGATGAGTGATCTAAAAATTAATTAGGAGATTAGCTTTTGGCAAATTGGATGCTGATTGACAAAGATTTTTTGCTATGCTAGATTCTTTGCCTAGGTCAGAGGGTTGGTTTGTGCTAGTCTCGAACATTAAGGGACATCAGGACTAACCAGGGTTGTGAATTAAGCCTTAACTAGGTAAATTAGTGCAAGTCCTTTCCCTCGTAGTTATTCAATGAGCTTTTTACAGACTAGAATCTTTGTTTGAAGCTTGGGCTTAGACATTTACGAGCCAGAGGACATTAGTTTTCTGTATGCTAATCGAGTAATGTTGTCTTTTTCTGCCTTTGAAGCTCGGGTTATTGGGTCTATCAAGAGTTTTAGCCAGATTTTTTCACCTTGGAGGAATGGAGATGCCAATCGGAAAGCGTTGTATTGCAGAGTTTATTGGAACATTTTGGTTAGTATTGGGTGGATGTGGTAGCGCTGTGCTGGCTGCCAACTTTCCCGCCCCCGAAAATAATTCTTTAGGAATTGCATTCCTGGGAGTTTCTCTGGCGTTTGGTTTGACAGTTTTCACCATGGCCTATGCAGTGGGTCATGTTTCTGGGGGGCATTTCAATCCTGCCGTTTCCTTTGGCCTATGGGCCGGAAAGCGTTTTTCTGGGTCTGATCTGTTGCCCTATATTGTTGCTCAGGTTGCTGGGGCCATTCTAGCTGCCCTGATCATCTGGATCATTGCGGGAAATGGTGCTTTTGGTGGAGGAATCGCAGCCAATGGATATGGCGAACATTCCCCCGGGAGCTACACCCTGATGTCAGGATTGGTGACTGAGTTTGTGATGACTTTTATGTTCCTGATCATTATTTTGGGAGCAACAGATCGTCGGGCTCCTCAGGGGTTTGCTCCTGCTGCAATCGGATTGGGCTTGACCTTGATTCACTTAGTCAGTATTCCAGTCACTAACACCTCTGTAAACCCGGCCCGTAGTACTGGCCCTGCCATTGTAAGTTTGTTTGGCGGGGTTGGCTGGCCCCTGGGTCAACTCTGGTTGTTCTGGTTAGCTCCTATTGTTGGAGCCCTAGCTGCCGGATATCTCTACTACAGTGTGTTTGAAGAACCGACTCCTGAGCGGGTTGTCAGAACGACTGAGCCATAGTTTGGTTCAAGTTTTAGTCAAGTTCTACATCAGGACTCTCTAAGTTGATGGGTTAGGTTTTGGAATGATTCAGTCTAGAATTGCCGGGTGTACTGTTTAAATAGTTCAACCCGGTATTTTATTGCCTGAGATCTGGTTCAAAATTCTGGATTAAGGTTCTGGATTAAAATCTCAAATCAAAATCCGAAAATAAAACCGCCTCAACAGGGGTGAGGCGGCATCTCAGGGATAAGCTTCTGATCCTACATATTCAAGATAAGTTTGATTTCTGAAAACAAACTGAGCTCTCTCTCAAAGTTCACTGAGTAACGGGACTGGGATCCACCGGAAAACACAACGATTCCCGTATTGCTCAGTGATCTCAGCCCCTAGGCGATGGTAAAACTTCAGCCCCCAGGCGTTTCGAGCATCCGCTGTCCAGCCCAGATGGGTACATTCATAGTCCCAGGCAATATGGGCTAGACACTGCATCAAAGCCGTACCAATACCCTGATTTCTCGCGGCTTGATCGACATACAGGTCGTCTAGCCAAAGACTGGGCCGACCGGCAAAGGAGGAATACCTGAAGCCATAGAGAGCGAATCCCACGTCACGACCTTGATTTTCACCCAATAAAACATAGGCAAGTGGCACGGCCCCAAACAGGCTCTTGAAGAGTTTGGCCTCAGATACCCCCAGCTCGCCAGAAAAAGCTCCAATCTTTCGATCAAACTCTGCTTTCCGTTGAATAAAACTTAAGATTAAAGATACATCAGTCGGTTTTGCTAGCCTGATCCCAGGAACAAGATTCATCATTGATGCTTTGGATTTTAGAAAACGGCAGGGAACTTGGAGCATACCTGTGCTATCGAGATGATTCTAATACCTCCTCCAGAGCTTGATATAAAGTTTGACTGACTAACTGATTACCCTGGGGGCTGAGGTGGATGTGATCGCGGTATAGACCCTGGGGTTGAGGGTCAGTATTGAAAGACTGCAAAAAATCGATATATAGAATTTGTCCGGTCTGGGTTAGGTCTTTTAAACGCTGACGGGCTTTGAGCTCATAGTCCCGAGGGCCGGGCTGACCAATTTCTCGCAACAGGGGCGTTATCGCTAGAACAAACTGGGCCTGATTGTCCTGGGCGATCGCCCGAATCCCCTGAATGGCCTCTAGATTAAATCCGACTAAATCTTCCGGTTGAGGGGACAGGGGGGGTGGAATTGGCTGAGACCGGGCAAAGTAGCGCTGGAAAACTTCAACCAGAGCCAGGGGGGGCTTTTGATCCGGATAGTTGCGATCGCGCCCGACAATAGCAGGATTGGGTCTTCCAGCAAATAAATCATCGGTATTGATCAACAGAACAATCACCTGGGCAGTAAATGTACCAAACCGTTGCAGGTAAGCCAGTTGATTCGGCGGCCCCCAGGAGTTAGCAGAGGCATTCAGGACTTCGTTTTGAGACCCGGATGCGGTTAGCTGTTGGTGAATCAGAGCACTCAGGGTAGCCGATTGGTCAGTCCACCAAGCTCCATTGACAACGGAGTCCCCCAACAAAAGAACTCGAGTTGTTTGAGCTTGAGGAGTGATAGCAACATCAGGGCTCCGCATGGAATATTGGTTAATCTGGATGCGATTGCCAAATCGTCGGGTTTTTTGATTGGGGGCGAGGAGGTAGCCTAGGGCTGGATCGGAGACATACAGGGGAGGATTGCCGAACCCTAAAAATAAGCGCAAACCAATTTCCAGGGCGATCGCCAACCCCAGCAGCAAAACTCCTATACTTAAAGCAACTTTCACCACAATCCCTAGAGTAATATCCCTACACTAATGTAAATTATCGCGTCTTAGTCCCTTTCTTCTCGAAGGTTATCAGTCAGAGGGAACAGTTACCGATAAAATTTAGAGGTGTGATTGAATCAGTGGTCTTAATCAACGTTCATAGAATTATTATCAAAATTGCTATCAGAACTGTTGTCAGTCTTAAATGTCAGCTTGTGTCATCTGAATTTGGATTTGATCTTAGTCTTAGATCACAGGCAAGTTGCTGGTTGAAGGGAAATCCGTGGATTTAGAGCGAATTTTTAAAACAAATCATCCGGTCATTGGTGTGGTTCATCTGCTGCCTCTGCCTACGTCTCCCTGTTGGGGGGGAAATCTAACGGAGGTGATTGCCCGAGCGGAACAGGAAGCTACAGCTCTGGCCTCTGGCGGGGTTCACGGCATCATTGTCGAAAACTTCTTTGATGCTCCCTTTGCCAAAGATCAGGTGAATCCAGCTATAGTCAGTGCTATGACTCTGATTGTGCAGCGGTTAATGAATTTGGTCACGGTGCCGCTTGGGATCAATGTCCTACGCAACGACGCTCAAAGTGGTCTGGCGATCGCCGCCTGCACAGACGCTCAATTTATCCGGGTCAATGTCTTAAATGGGGTAGTGGCCACAGATCAGGGGTTGATTGAGGGGAACGCCCATCAATTGCTGCGCTATCGGCGAGAGCTAGGATGTGATGTGAAAATTTTGGCGGACGTTTTGGTCAAGCATGGCCGTCCCTTAAGTTCACCGAATATTACCATGGCGGTAACAGATGCAACTGAAAGGGCCTTAGCCGATGGGATAATTTTTTCAGGTTGGGGAACCGGACATCCCCCTAGCTTAGAAGATCTAGAACTTGCCCAAGCCGCTGCGGGAAGTACTCCAATTTTTATTGGTAGCGGAGCCACCTGGGAAAACATTCCAAAGTTGATTCAAGCTGCGGATGGGGTGATTGTCGCCAGTTCCCTCAAACGTCATGGTCGGATCAATCAACCGATTGATCCCAGTCGGGTTCAGCAGTTCGTTGAAGCAATGCAACAAGGCTTATCCCAACCTGACCATGACGCTCATTGGTCTGCAAAATCCCAAGGTGCTCAAATACCCTTAAAGAATTCCTGACCAAACTCTACATGGATTAAGAATCTGCTTAAATGATCAGAATCAACTCAGAGAGACTTAAGCAGCTTCAGCCTTGAGATCCCGCAGGGCACTGATGTCCACTTCAATCGCCGGCCCCATGGTTGCTGCCACATAAATACTGCGCCAGTAGCGGCCCTTTGCACCAGAGGGACGGTTTCGATCAATGCAGTCCTGGAGGGCAGACAGATTAATTAATAAGTCCTCTGCCGGGAATGCCACCTTACCGAACATTACATGAACGATACCAGTCCGATCAGCCCGAAATTCCAGCTTTCCTGCTTTAAATTCAGCGATCGCCTGGGGTAAATCCGTGGTTACAGTGCCGCCCTTGGGAGAAGGCATTAATCCTTTGGGGCCCAGTAACCGTCCCAGTTTAGCTACCTGGGGCATCATGTCTGGCGTGGCAATCAACAGATCGAAATCCAACATCCCCTTCTGAATATCGGCGATCAAGTCCTCAGAACCCACCAGATCAGCACCAGCGCCCTGGGCTTCAGCCACTTTCTCTCCCTTGGCTAAAACTGCAATCCGAATCATTTGACCTGTCCCTTTTGGCAGGGCCACAGTGGTTCGCAATTGTTGATCCGTATACTTTGGATCAATCCCTAAACGGATATGGGCTTCAGCAGACTCGGGAAACTTAGCTGTAGCGGTTTCCTTGAGCAAGTTTATCGCCTCAAGGGGTTCATAGACCCGCTCCTCGACCTGTTGCTGAAGCGCTTGTAAACGACGTGAAATTTTTTTAGCCATTAATTCCTCCTGGGGTAATAACGAAGCTGAGCCTCTCCCCCAAATAAGTGAACAAATTTTCGAGATTCTGAGCTAAACAGGTGACCCTAGAGTCAAATTATCCTATTCAGTGATGGTAATTCCCATATTCCGAGCTGTTCCCCCGACAATTTTCATTGCCGCATCGACATCATTAGCATTCAAATCAGGCATTTTGAGTTCGGCAATCTCTCGCAGTTGAGCTTGAGAAATGCTACCAACCTGAACGGTATTGGGCTGACTTGACCCTCTTTCAATGCCTGCTGCCTTTTTGAGCAAAACTGAAGCCGGGGGAGTTTTGAGAATAAATGTAAAACTTCGATCTTCATAGACCGAGATTTCTACCGGAACCACTAACCCAACTTTATCCGCTGTTTTAGCGTTGTATTCCTTGCAAAACGCCATAATGTTAACCCCATGTTGACCCAGGGCTGGGCCAATAGGAGGGGCAGGGTTTGCTTTCCCTGCCGTGATTGCAAGCTTAATAATCGCGACAACTTTTTTTGCCATGCCCTATTTATTGTTTCTCCACCTGATTGAACTCTAGCTCTACGGGAGTATCCCGCCCAAAAATTGACAATAATGCCTTCAGCTTGCCCCGTTCCGGACTGACCTCAATCACATCTCCCTCAAAATCTTTGAAAGGGCCAGACAACACCAGAATATGATCTCCAGATGCGACTGAAACCTGAATCACAGTTTCCTGCTGTTCCGCTTGCTTGAAGATCCGATCAACCTCAGTCAGGCTCAAGGGCAAGGGCTTAACATGCCCTCGACCTCTACCGACACTGCGTCTTTGCTCTGCGCCGACAAAATTGATCACATGGGGAGTGTTCTTGATCACCTGCCATGCGTCATCATCAATTTCCCAGACCCCAGAATCCTCCATCCGCCTTAACCGCATCTGTACCAGAACATAGCCTGGAAAAACTTTTTCCTCAGCCTGCTGACGACTGCCATCCTTACGGAGCTTGATCATCGGAGTCTGGGGAATCTGAACCTGTAAAATCCAATCCGCCACATCTAAGGTTTTAGTGCGCTGTTCAAGGTTGAGCTTTACCCGCTTTTCACAGCCCGAAGCAACCTGCACAACATACCAGCGCGCTTCCCCGGAAGCAAATTCCCCTGTTCGTGTTTCTTCAAACTCTGCCATAGACCTAGACCATCAAGACTTGCTTTATTCAGAACTATTGGATCACCTGGAACACTTGTGCAGAGGCCCATCTGAATAAGTTGTCCACCAGATAGATGATTGTGGCAGAAAGAATAACCATCAACAGAACTCCTGCTGACTCGCTAAACAACTGCTGACGACTGGGCCAGACAATTTTAGCAAACTCTTCCCTGGACTCTTTCAGGAAACTCACAATCGGGTTAGGTTTGTTCAGAGTCTCTTGAGGCTTAACCTCTTCTTTTCTAGCCACCGGAACCTCCTCCCGCCGCATTAATCCACAATCTTGTCATGTTAAACCGACAAGATTTCATGATAGCACATCTAAGAGTAACATAAGCTTCAATGTTGCTAATCTCACAGATTGAAGTGAGCTGGCCTAAACTGAATAATCCTTTAAGGATTATTCAGTTAAAGATCTTTGAAAGGCTTCACCGCGCCCTGGAGGACTCGAACCCCCGACATCAGGTTTTGGAGACCTGCGTTCTACCAACTGAACTAAGAGCGCATTTTAAAAAACCTTTTGATTATAGCACAATTCCCCTACAGATACTCATCAAAACCGAGTCAAAAACCAGGAATTGATGTTTTGGATGTTTCTGAAGCAGCCCCAATCTTTAAAGAGAACGATCAAACCGTTGCTGAATCCGGGTGGCTTTTCCAATACGATTGCGAAGGTAATAAAGCTTTGCCCGTCGCACCTTACCCCGACGGGTGATTTTGATACTGGCAATTCGAGGAGAGTGTAGTAAAAATACTCGCTCTACCCCAACTCCCTGAAACACCTTCCGCACTGTAATGGCTTCATTGACTCCGCCACCCCGCATTGCAATTACTGTTCCCTCATAGGGCTGAGTTCTCTCCTTACCCCCTTCCTGAATTCGCACACCAACTCGAACTGTGTCTCCAACATAAATTCGCGGTAGCCCGTCCTTCTTGAACTGCTCCTGCAAATTTTTAATTTCTTCCGCCTCTAAGGTTCGGATAATTTCCTGGGCTTGCATAGTAAATTTCAAAAACTCACAATCCCTAATTTTACACTATCTATGCTCTTAATTGATACCCTTTTCAAGGGACAAACAATTTCAGAGGATAATCCAGGGCAGAGGCATACATTTTTTCACAATTCATGGCTCCGGCTAAATTTAGCCTAAAGTAATGGGGGCGGTGGGACTTGAACCCACACGACCGTTTCGGGTCAACGGATTTTCATCCTTTCGCAACTTTCACTGCTGCCTGAGAGTATCAGGCTTTAAGAATTGGGCTCTCCCTTTACCCTCGACTGCACGTTAGGGTAGCTCCCGTCGAGTCTCTGCACCTTCCGACTTCCGTCAATTTCAATTCGTCGAGCAAAAAGCATAACGCCAGAAGTCAGCTTGGCTCAGGATTGCCCTGTCTGGTCGTAGACTTCTATTGACAGATTCCTGCTTGATAGTCTGTTCACAGATTTAGGTTTCCCTGAGTTTGAGAGCTTCCACTTGAGAGATTTCTCACCTCAAGGCTCAGTTGTCTAAGTCCGTAGCGTCTACCATTCCGCCACGCCCCCAAAAATTAATGATATTTCTTGGTTAAAAAATCACATCAAATTAGTTTAACATTCTGGAGGAATTAATGCAACCTGTTTTGAACGAGAGCAGGCATTTTGAGCTGTCGCGGTAGTGAAAAACACCTGAACGTTCGAAAAAGCCCCTTGAGAATGGCTACAGATCTGGTCTGAATCTAGTTGATTGTGGTGTGTAGTGGGCTAAGGTCAAGGTTGGCTGGCTGATCCCTGAATGATCAAATGTTTAACATAATATTGTTAACATTATTGACGGCCTCTAAAACTTCGCACTTCTAAATAAAACGTTTTAGCTCCGCTGCTATCAATGCGCCTGTTATAAGTTCACCTTAAGACTGTAATTGGATATATTGTTGAATTTAATGTTTTGGATTCTGAAACATAGATTAGTATCAATAGTAAGATCATTAGACTTTTGTTAAGCTCTATGTTCTGATTGAAGCAGTTTTGACCATTAGAATTTAGTCCAGGTTCCGCTGATTCTGTCATGGCAGCTTTTCATTCATAAAAAACTGCCTAGCATTTTGCTGACTTGAACTCAGTGCATTGAACTCAATGCCAAAGCCCAATTGGAAAAGAGATTGAATCAGAGAAATCGTATATGAATGAGTTTTTGTTGCAGACAGTTTGGTGGATCCCTTGCTATCCTCTGGTCGGAGGATTGCTTTCTGTTCCCTGGTCACCAGCGTTGATTCGTCGTACAGGCCCCCGACCAGCAGGTTATATCAATATCCTGACGACTCTGTTGGCGTTCCTACATGGTTTGCTGGCGTTGATGGTAGTTTGGGGTAAACCGGCTCAGGAACTGATAATTCCCTGGTTACAGGTGGTTGATCTGGACTTCTCAATTCCCCTAGAGATTTCTGCGGTCACCTTGGGAGCAACTCTAGTGATCACGGGCCTGAATTTAGGGGCTCAGGTTTATGCTCTGGGTTACATGGAAATGGATTGGGGTTGGGCCCGATTTTATTCTCTGCTGGCTTTATTTGAGGCGGGGCTCTCTGGCCTGGTTTTGTGCAATTCTCTATTCTATAGCTACATCATTCTAGAAATCCTTACCCTGGGAACCTATCTGCTGGTAGGGTTCTGGTTTAATCAGTCCCTGGTTGTCACTGGAGCACGGGATGCGTTTTTGACTAAACGAGTCGGGGATTTATTTCTATTAATGGGTGTTGTCGCCCTCTATCCCCTGGCAGATACTTGGAATTTTTCTGAGCTGGCAACCTGGGCTGCTACCGCTGATCTCGATCCCAGGGTGGCAACTCTTCTGGGGTTAACGTTAATGGCAGGGCCTATGGGCAAGTGCGCTCAGTTTCCTCTACATCTCTGGCTCGATGAGGCGATGGAGGGGCCCATTCCCAGCACGATTCTGCGGAATGCGGTGGTGGTGGGAGTAGGGGCCTGGGTTTTGATCAAGCTGGACCCGGTTCTGTCCCTATCCCCTGGGGTGATGGCTACTACGGTTTTTATAGGGCTAGCCACGGCGGTGGGGGCGAGTTTGATTGCGATCGCCCAAATTGATGTCAAGCGCGCTATCTCTTACCTGGTCAGTGCTTATATGGGAATTATTTTCGTGGCAGTAGGCACAGGCCATGGGGAAACCGCACCGTTAATTCTACTGACCTATGCTTTGGCCATGGCGCTGTTGGTCATGAGTACGGGGGGAATTGTGCTTAATTGCATTACTCAAGATCTAACTCAGTGTGGTGGACTATGGTCGCGCCGCCCGATCTCTGGGCTGTGCTTCATTGTCGGTGGGGTTTCGTTGATTGCCCTGCCTCCCTTTGGGGGATTTTGGGCTCTCCAGTCCTTGATGGCCAATCTCTGGATCACTTACCCCGCCCTGGTCTGGACATTACTAATCGTGAACGGCTTGACGGCTTTTGGTCTCACCCGGGTGTTTGGTCTGATATTCACGGGGCAACCTCGACAGATGACCTTGCGATCGCCGGAAGGACTCTGGGCATTGGTTTTGCCGATGACGATTCTGGCGGGGATCTGTTTACATGTGCCGATATTGTTGGGGCAGTGGCATGTAGTTCCGACCTGGGCTGAGCTGAATTATGGGACGGTATTGACTCTAGCCTGTTCTAGCTTGGTTGGGATTGGAGCTGGAGTTGCCATCTACTGCGGTGAAAACTGGAAGAAACCGATTAAGTTAGCTTCCCAACCAGTTCAGGACTTTTTTGCCTATGATTTCTATACGGCCAAGCTTTATCGAATTACGATTATTGCCATCGTGGCGACGGTCTCTAGGCTGATGTATTGGATTGATCGCTACTTAGTCGATGGACTGGTCAATTTAGTAGGAATAGTCACGATCTTTGGCGGTCAAAGTTTGCGGTATAACGTTTCCGGTCAGACTCAATTTTACGCCCTGACTATTATTCTGGGGGTGACTGCGTTTCTGGGTTTATTAGCTTATGGATTGTTCTAGCCTTCAGACTTTTGGCTAACCCGTTAATCTGCCCATTCATCCATTGGGAATAGGAATCCTAGCAATTCCCTGGGTGAAGTAACTGGCTAATCCGGCGTTGATCCTTATCAGTCCATGATTCAAACCCATGATTTGAATGGGTAATTCCATTAAAACCTGATTCTGGACTAGTGAAGTACAGCCAGCCTGGATTATTAAAAACTTCATCCTGGTTTTGTGTACCTCACCGAATTGAAAAATGCCCCAGGGATTCCAACTTGTAATTCTAACTAGCAATTCCAACTAGTAAAAACTTGTGATTCAAAGAGATTACTTATTCAACTAATAAATAAATCAGAAAAATCAAACAACCCATGACACTGAGTTTATTGATCCTTATCCCTATTTTAGGGGCGGTTTTAATTCTGCTTTTGCCTGCTGCTCTGACGGCTCGACAAATTCGCAGCACCGCCCTAGTGATTATGGCCATTGTCTTAATTTGGACAATCAAAGTGGCTGGAAACTTTGACCTGACAATGACCAATTTTCAACTGTCAGAATATTTTTCCTGGATTCCGCAATTGGGTTTGTCCTATAGCTTAGGAACCGATGGTTTATCCCTGCCGCTCCTGGGATTGAGTGGATTTCTGACGACGATTGTGATCGCCACGACTCGAGCTGATATTGAGCGACCCCGGCTATACTACGGCTTGATTCTCCTAGTGAATGCGGCTCTGGCTGGGGCATTTCTTGCCCAAAATTTATTGCTGTTTGTTCTATTTTATGAAGTGGAGCTAATTCCGGTTTACCTGTTGATTGCCATCTGGGGTAGCGAAAAGCGGGGTTATGCAGCGATGAAATTCCTGCTGTATACGGCGGTTTCAGGAATTTTGATTCTGGCTGGATTTTTGGGAATTGCCTGGCTGAGTCATGCCTCGAATTTTGATTATGGGAGCATCAACACTAACAACCTATCGACAGTCTCTCAGGTAGTACTCTTGACCTTGCTACTGGTGGGGTTTGGGATCAAAATTCCCCTGGTGCCGCTCCATACCTGGCTACCGGATGCCTATGTTGAGTCCTCACCCCCGGTAACTATTCTCCTGGGGGGGATTTTGGCCAAGTTGGGAACCTACGGATTAATCCGATTTGGTCTGCAACTGTTTCCGGAAACCTGGCAATTGATCGCTCCGGGTTTATCTATTGTTGGAGTCGTTAGCGTCATGTACGGGGCTCTGACCGCCATTGCCCAGCAGGATATTAAGCGGATGGTGGCCTACAGTTCGATTGGTCACATGGGTTATATTCTGGTGGCGGTAGCTGCCGGAAATGCCGTTAGCTTGATTGGGGCGATCGCCCAGATGATTGCCCATGGATTAATTCTGGCGATCCTGTTCCATCTGGTGGGAGTCGTTGAAACGAAGGTGGGAACCCGGGATTTGAATGTACTCAATGGCTTGATGAATCCGATTCGCGGCTTGCCTTTAATTAGTGGGCTATTGGTGATGGCAGGGATGGCCAGTGCTGGAATTCCCGGTTTGGTGGGTTTTGTGGCGGAGTTTCTTGTGTTTCAGGGAACGTTTCGGGTCTTTCCCATCCAGAGCTTATTGTGCATTGTGGCCTCTGGACTGACGGCAGTTTATTTCGTGATTTTGCTCAATCGCACCTGTTTTGGCAAACTAGATAATAGTTCAGCTTACTACCCCAGGGTGAACAATTCAGAACGGGCTCCGGCTCTGGTTTTGGCGGCATTGATCTTCTTTTTAGGGATTCAACCTAACTGGCTATTGCGCTGGATTGAACCCACGGCAAAGACCATGGTTGTTGCCTTTGAAAGTTCTGCTCCGGCCCAGATCGCATCAAAGGAGTTTAGCCCATGAGATCCAGATTTTGGTTTTGGCTTGCCTTGGAAATTTCGTCTTTCATTGGTTTGCTTGGGGCCGTTAATCCTACGACTGCTCAAGCTCCAATCCGGGATTTACAACAAACTGAAAAAGTCACAATTTCAGACCAAGTCAAGAGTGTAGTGGGCAATATCTGACTTCGAAAACTGCAAAAACTGCAAAAACTGCAAAAATCGACTTGAGAAAATAATTATGACTGTTGCAACTGAAACCCAAATCAAGCCCATTTTACCCCCCTCCACCCATGAATTTTCTGAGGTGATTCATCGGCTGGAAGCCGGAGGCGCAATGCTACCGGACACCCCCGAAAATTTGATGCAAATTATCGGGATTTACAAAGCCTATGCGGTGCCGATGGACTTTTACTGGCGGGATCTGCTGTATATCGCGGAACAGGTATTTTTAGACCCGCTTCCCTTTTTTAAATACTTCCTGCCCAAAGACTATTTAGACCTGCACAATCACTATGCGGGGGATGATGCGGACTTGAGAATCTGGCGGGGAGAAGCCACCGCCCATCCAGAACTTCTGGCCTTCATGGAGAAGGGTGAAACCAAAAAAATGCCCAAGTTATTGCATCATTTGTGGCATGATCGGGTGAATATGGAATTTGCCGAAGCCTGTATGCGGGCCATGTTCTGGCATCGGAATATGGGGGGACAATTCGATCCCTATCTGGACACGGAAGAATACAAAGGAAACGCTGATCGGGCCATCAAAGCCTATTTCAAGAAAAATCCTGTGATGATGGGTTTATACAAGCTGTTTCCCGAAATGTTCATTGAACAGGTGAGGCAACTGTCTTACTACAGCAATTTAGGGCTGTTTTGGGAAGTCATGGCTCCGGTGTTTTTTGAGATGTCTGACCTTTACGATGAGGGTAAAATCACCAGTGTGCCTGAAGCGATGGATTTCCTGGTGAATGGAATTTTTGCGATCGCCGGGCGGCCCATTTATCACCATGCCCATATTGATGGGGAATGTTATGAAATCATCCCCAAGTCGAAAGGCTTTATGTGGCTGTACGAAGCGGCATTGCCCTATGTTGAAGCGGTATTTTATCGGACAGCGCCTTTTCGAGGGACAAAATCCTACAATGCTCAGGCTCGGCAGGTACCAGAGGATCAGAATGATTTTCACTACGGGATTCTATATGCTGATACTTTTCCTGTAGGGACAGCGGGAATTCCCCCGACCTTGCTGATGCAGGATATGCTGCATTTCCTGCCCCCTTATCTGGTGGAGTACTATCAGCACCGCTGCCGGGGAGAGGATGACATGCTCGTGCAGTTGACGGTCACCTTTCAGCGGTCGATGTACTGTGTGACTTCGGCGGTGATTCAAGCCCTGCGGGCCGCGTTGTTGTATCCCTTGGATGATCCCAATCCTGACCATTTGCTGGCCAATCGCCAGTTCTTTGAAGGGCAAATTAGTCGGTTCAAGCGCCCGGAGGCGCGGCTGCGGGATATTCAGTCCCAGAGTTATCGTTAGGCAAGGCGGCTCAAACAAGCAGATCAATCTACGGGTAAATTGATCCGCTGTCAAGATCAGCCATGAACTCCAGGTTTCCCCAGTGCAATATCAACCTGCAATATCAACCTGCAATATTGGCCGGGGAAATTGGCCGGGGACTTCTCTTATTCCGCAAGTCCAGATTCAAGCCCAGGTTATCGATGGTAAAGCCGGGTGAGTTTGAGCAGGCGATCGCCCAATTCCGCCGTCAATAAATCCGAACTCTGGTAGCGCCAGCGCCAGTTCCCAGCATTGATGCTGGGATCATTCATCCGGGCCTGATTGTCCAGACTCAGGACATCCTGCAAAGGAATTAGGGCTTGATTGGCGGTGGAACCCAGAGCCAGTCGA
Source organism: Oscillatoriales cyanobacterium RM2_1_1 (assembly GCA_012033335.1). GTDB lineage: Bacteria > Cyanobacteriota > Cyanobacteriia > Cyanobacteriales > Microcoleaceae > JBHJGO01. The sequence continues at coordinate 36,158 of JAAURB010000008.1, read as the reverse complement.
ATCAATTGCCAATTAATCTCAGCAATCTGATCGGCAGACTCATAACCCAGATACTCCGCCACATGTTGTTTCTCAGTGGGGGTTGCCTTCTCCAACCACCAGCCCAGGGTGGTGTCATTGTCATGGGTTCCAGTATAAACCAGGCAGTTCTGGACAAATTATGGGGCAGATAGGCGTTGTCCGCTTCTCCCCCAAAGGCAAAAAGCAAAATTCGCATTCCTGGAAATTCAAAGCGATCGCGCAGTTCCTCGACTTCTGGGGTAATGATCCCCAAATCCTCCGCGAGAACCGGCAAACGTCCCAGTTCCCGACCCAGGGTTTCAAAAAATTCTGCTCCAGGGGCCAGCACCCACTCCCCATTCATGGCCGTTTCCTCCCCGGCAGGCACCCGCCAGTACGCCTCAAATCCGCGAAAATGGTCAATCCGTACCAGGTCTGCGTAGGCTAGGGTGGCCCGGAACCGCTCAATCCACCAACTGTAGTTGGTTTGCTGTAATTCATCCCAGTTGTAGACCGGGTTTCCCCAAAGTTGGCCCGTAGCACTAAAATAATCCGGTGGGACTCCAGCGATATAGGCTGACTCTAAGGTCTGCGGATCAAGCTGAAAGATATTGGGTTGGGCCCAGACATCAGAGCTGTTATGGCAGACATAAATTGAAATATCCCCAATGATTTGAATCCCTCTGTCGTTGGCATATCGGCGCAGGCTTGACCACTGCTGGAAAAATTTAAACTGGGTGAATTGATGGTAAAGCACTTGCTCCTGTAACTCCTCGGCTTTGGCTTTTAGTGCCTGGGGTTCTCGGCGGGCCACGGCAGGTTCCCAATGGTTCCAGGCTTTCCCGGCGTTAGCCTCTAGCAGGGCCATGAACAGGGCATAATCCTCCAGCCAACTGGTATTCTGACAAAAGCTCTCAAATTCAGGATTGGGCAGGTGAGCTTGAAATCGTTGAAAGGCTTGCTGGAGAAACTGGGTTTTGTGGGGAATCACCTGATCAAAATTCACCCGGTCTGACTTAATATTCTCAGCTTCAGGTAAGGCGGTTAAGGTTTCTGAGTCGAGCAAGCCCTCTTCAACTAATCGTTCCAAACTGATTAATAGGGGATTTCCAGCAAAGGTGCTGAAGTTCATAATGTAAGGAGAATGCTCATAGCCAGTGGGGCCAAGGGGAAGGATTTGCCAGAGGGTCTGTCCACTGCGTTCAAGGAAATCAATAAACTCATAGGCGGTTTTTCCCAGATCCCCGATACCATGTTGGCTAGGTAGACTGGTGGGATGAAGTAAAATTCCACTGGCACGTTTAAAGGTCATAGGTTCACTCAATTTCAGGTAGGATGTTCAAGTTAATTTTTTTTTAACTGAAAAGGTTTCCAACTCTATCAGTTTGGTCTTAACATTATTATTAAAGAGATTTAGGAAAGTTTATCTTCTTTCTCATCTTGGTTCTTCTATCCAGGCCCCAATTCGCATCTTTCTGGGCTGCATTGTAATCGGATGTTGAGCCTCAGGGGGTTATTTCAGGGTTTTTGCACTAGAGGATTAGATTGATCCTGCCTTACATCGATGACAGCTCTGCTCGAATGATCCCCCGGGGGGAGAAGGTTGAAGGGTTATAGCCTTGTAATATTCTCAAGTTATCCATCAGGAAAGTTTGATTTATTGCTCCACTGTTTGAGATAAGCAGAGTGCCTGGGCTGAAAATTCTAGGATCACTCTATCATTGCCTTTGAACTCCATAGACTAGCTGCCCCAGGCTTGTAAACCCCAAGCCTACTGTTTTAATGTCCTCCATCTACACATCCTCCATCCATAACTATGCGATATCCAACATTGACCAACGACCCACTGTGGTTTAAAGACGCGATTATTTACGAAGTTCCAGTTCGAGCCTACGCAGACAGCAACGACGACGGCATTGGGGATTTTTTGGGATTGACCTCCAAGCTTGATTACCTACAAGACCTGGGAATTACTGCAATTTGGATGCTGCCCTTTTTCCCCTCACCGTTGCGCGATGACGGTTATGACATTGCGGATTATTTCAGCATCAACCCGATCTATGGAACCCTGGAGGAATTCAAAACTCTCTTAGATGAAGCCCATAAGCGGGGAATTCAGGTGATTATTGAGCTGGTGGTCAACCATACCTCTGACCAGCATCCCTGGTTCCAGCGGGCCAGACGAGCCCCGAAGGACAGTAAAGAACGGGATTTTTATATCTGGAGCGATACGCCGGATCAGTTTTCTGAAGTCAGAATTATTTTTCAGGATTTTGAAACCTCGAACTGGGCCTGGGATTCGGTAGCAAAAGCCTATTACTGGCATCGATTTTATTCCCATCAGCCAGACCTGAACTACGAAAATCCTGAATTGCAGCAAGCAGTATTGGAGGTGGTGGATTACTGGATGGAAATGGGGGTAGATGGAATGCGGTTGGATGCGGTTCCCTATCTCTGTGTTCAGGAGGGCACCAACTGTGAGAATCTCCCGGGAACCCATCGTTTTCTCAAGCAACTCCGGGCTCACCTCGACCACAAGTATCCCAACCGAATGCTACTGGCAGAGGCGAACCAGTGGCCAGAAGATGCAGCCACTTATTACGGGGCCGGGGATGAATGTCACATGAACTTCCATTTTCCCCTGATGCCCCGGCTATTCATGGCGTTGCGGATGGAGGATAGCTTTCCAATTATTGATATTCTCAACCAAACCCCAGCCATTCCTGACAATTGCCAGTGGGCACTATTCCTGCGAAACCATGACGAACTGACCTTGGAAATGGTCACAGACGAAGACCGGGACTACATGTACAAAGTCTACGCCCAAGATACCCAAGCCCGGATCAACCTGGGCATTCGGCGGCGATTGGCTCCTCTATTGGGTAATGATCGGCGGCAAATTGAGCTGATGAATAGCCTGTTGCTTTCCCTGCCGGGGACTCCGGTGCTTTACTACGGGGATGAAATTGGCATGGGGGATAACATCTACATCGGCGATCGCCATGGTGTTCGTACCCCGATGCAGTGGAGCCCTGACCGCAATGCTGGCTTCAGTCGAGCCAATCCCCAAAAACTCTACCAACCCATGGTGATGGATTCCGAGTATCACTATGAAACCGTGAATGTGGAGGCTCAAACAGGAAATCCCAATTCGCTGCTGTCCTGGACGAAACGGTTGATTGCCATGCGAAAGCGGTTTCAGGCCTTTGGTCGTGGCACCTTTGAATTGCTGCATCCCGAAAATCGCAAAGTGATCGCCTTTGTCCGTACCTACAACGGTGAGCATATTCTAGTAGTGGCCAACCTATCCCGGTTTGTCCAAACGGTCGAATTGGATCTGTCGGCGTTCGTGGGGATGGTTCCGATAGAAATCTTCGGGCGGACGGAGTTTCCTAAAATTGATAAATCGGCCTATTTTCTCAGCGTTAGTCCCTATGGGTTTTATTGGTTCGTTCTCCAACTCGACCCGAGCTTGAATGCCCTGCCCTATCCTCGACGGTCGTTGCCGACCTTAGAGGTCAGTAACAATTGGCAGCAAGTCCTGACGGAGGCTGACCTCAGACTCAAATTAGAATTTATTCTGGTGGATTATCTGAAAACCTGCCGCTGGTTTATGGGTAAGTTTCAGGTGGTTCAGTCCGTTAGCGTTGCGGATATAATTCCTATCTGTTACCAGGATCGTGAAGCTACCATTGTTTTATTCCAACTGGGTTATACCGATGGGCTTCCGGAAACCTATGTGCTGCCTCTCACCTATGGTACAGGGGAAATCGCCGAACAGATGCGCCAGGATAATCCGCAATCCATTGTGGCGGCTCTAAAGGTGGGGGAGGAAGAAGGGATTTTATTCGATGCGATTACCGACCAGAGTTTCATGGCAGTGCTGCGGCAGATGATTGTTCAGCGTCACAGTTATTCGGGTCAAGCCGGACGGTTGATGGCAATTACCACCGATGCCATTGAGCGGGAACGGGACACCCTGGCGGGCAGTTTTGAAACAGCCTTGCAATCCAGCAACCGCAGCAATACTTTGGTGGTCTATGGCAATCAATTTATCTTTAAGCTGTTTCGTCGGATAGAAGGGGGAATCAACCCAGAGCTCGAAGTTCGGAACTTTTTGGGTCAGCGAGCCCAGCTTGCTCATATTGCTCCGGCGATTGGGGGATTGGAATACTGCCCCAAGCAGGGAGAAGCGATTACTATTGGAGTGCTACAGCCTTACATTCCAGATGCGATTAATGCCTGGGCTGACACCCTTGATACCCTGCGAGACTATTTCGATCGGGTGATTGTGGAGCAATCAAATCTGACAGAGGTTCCGGTTCCCTCAAGCTCTCTGATTGCCTTGCAGGCCGAGCCAATATCAGAATTGGCAACTTTGACGATTGGATCTTATTTGACCAATGCAGAGCTTCTAGGTCAGCGCACCGCCGAGATGCATATTGCCCTATCTTCCGATGGGGAGAACCCGGATTTTTGCCCGGTGGCGATTTCGTCGTTCTATCAGCGGTCAATTTACCAATACTCCCGCAATTTGACCGGGCAGACCTTGCTACGATTGAAAAAAAGGCTGAGCGATCTGTCTCCGGATGTTCAAACCCTGGCTCGTCAGGTGATTAGCTCTAAGGATCATATTCTGGGACAACTCAAACGGGTACTGGATCTGAAAATCAACGCCACCCGTACCCGCTGCCATGGTAACTACTGTCTGGAGGAAGTCCTGTATACGGGCAAGGATTTTGTGATTCTAGACTTTGAGGGTGAAACCTACCGGACTCTGAATGAACGGCGGATGAAGCGATCGCCCCTACGGGATGTTGCCAGTATGCTGTTATCCTTTGATTATGCAGCTCGAACAGCCTTACAAAATGAAGTCGAAAACGGAGTAGTCCGCCCGGAAAATCTGTTAATTATGCAGCAATGGGCCCAATTTTGGCAGAAATGGGTGAGTGTGACTTTTCTCCGGAGCTATCTGAAGGTGACTCAGTCTTATAGTTTTATTCCCAAAGAAGAACAAGAGCTCCAGGTGTTGCTAGATTGCTACCGATTGGAGAATGTGATTCAAGACTTGGGAAATGATTTGAATCAGGGCAATGCCTCCTTGACCATTCCCCTGCAACTCCTGTTAGATTTCTCGGTATACCCTTTTCAAGCTCCAACCTCAGACATGGGGGCCATCTTGAGCCGTATTGTTCAGACCGCTCGCTCTGGTCAAGGGCCTCAGAACCAGGAGGAATAGTTTTAGTTTCAGCTCGTCTTATCCCCTGATTGACAGATTATCGACCGATAATCGATAGCGGCAAAGCTAACTTCTGATAAGATTTGGCGGAGGTTAGCTTTGTTGCCAATCCTCAATTGCGGGTAAGTCTTGTGCCTATCCGCGCTCTACTAGAGCCGATCTGTTTAGTTATACTGGTTTGAGAGTTTGACTCGAGGGTTTTAGTTGAAAATTCGAACGAAATTTAGTCAAAAGTTCTCAATAGATCAGTCTTGAAATCCTTGACTTATAGCAACTCTTAAAATTGGCATAACCCAAAATTCAGACCACACCGAAGCGCGTTACGTTTCAGGTTTCTATCTATAGCAATATTAAAGAGAATTGGTATTACGCACTAGTTATTTAATTATGGCTTGGATTCCAGTTGCCATTAGCATAGGAGCGGTAATAGGGGCATTAAGTCGTTATTATATTACCCTATTCTGGATTCAGAAGAAAGGAACTAGATTTCCCTACGGCACATTTTTTGTGAATTTAACTGGAGCCTTTGTGATAGGATTTCTATCAATTTTTGTAGTCAAAGTTGGATTTCCTGTAGCCCTGCAGAAACTTTTAATTACTGGTTTTTTAGGTTCCTATACAACATTTTCCTCTTACATTCTAGATACAACAGTACTGTTCAAGAATCGAGGGAAGTTTCTCGGTTATTTTTATTGGTTAGGGAGTCCAGTCCTGGGATTTTTACTGGTGAAACTGAGTTTAGTTATGGCTCAAAGTGTGTTGTGAGGATATAAGAGTACAGTTTAAGAGAATGTCTTAAGGATATGTCTTCAGCCAATTTCCCCAGCTAAAATCGTAGATCATCCAGGGAATTTGTCTAGCGTTTGAGGCAGTCAGTTGTTCAGATCCCAACAGGAAAAACATTCAAGCAAATATTGACTGAGAATGTCATAATATGACTACGGTTACTGGTTCTGAAGTACTCAGTAGCTAGCCTGCTCGGGCACCAGATCCGAACATCCCTCACAGTTCAGTGATGGATGTTATGTAGTTGAAACCAGTCAGTTAAAGCTGGATAGTCAAAACTGGATAGTCCATTACATTTCAAGAACCTGATCCCGAACTCCACCCAGAAACTCTTCCTATCCCATGGCCAGATCCGAAACAGTTAAGCATCTACTGAGTTATGATGACACCTATCCTTGTCCGGTTTGTCGCTTTGGGCAACTGTCCAATATTACCTTGACAGAAGCCTTTGGCTGCAACACCTGCCGTCATATTTTTATTACGAGCTCCCGGCAAAACCAGCTTAAAATTGCCGACCGAGAACCGGCGATGACTTGGCGATGGAATGGTCAAACCTGGCGTGGTGAACACATTGGCGATTTGGAACTGTCCTGGGTTTATTGGTTGGCTGCTTTGGCTCTGATCAGTTTTCCTCCAGGTTTGGTGGGTTTGACTGCTTTAATTTTCCCGTCGCCTGGGGGAGGCATGGCTTTATTTCCTATAATCTGGACAGGGATTACTTTTGCAGCCCACCTGAGTATTGTGCTGTGGCTGCTGACAGAAGCCTATCAATTTCCAGTCTGGGTTTATCTCAAAGCTCGCTGGCAACGGTTATTTCAGCTAGGCTAGAGCACGATTTCCTGGCCTTGATGGGTAAACTGAACTTGCCGAATATACCATGGGGGTTGATCCATCAGAGTTTTTCGGACACTGCCAAACAAGGCCAATTGTTCGCAGGCGGATAGGGCTGTGAAGGGGCGCTGGACCGTAGAGGGTAGTCGTAGGTCAATGGTAACAATTTGATGGTCGGGGTCAATCTGTAGCCGATAGGCCACGGGAAAATCGTCATTTGAATTCAACTCAAATACCCGAGCTACAGCGAACTCTAGGGAATTTTCTACAGGAGCGATCGCCGGGCGAGGCACCAGAGTTTGGCAATTGCTATCGGGCTGATAAAGGGTGACAGAAGTTGTGCTGGCAGAAGGCGTAGTGGGTTGCTTTAGAGGAGGCGGCGTTAGAGGTCTTTCCAGATCGGGCTTGACAGGAACAGCAGCAGGATCTGCGGGAGAATTCCTGGCTTCGATGGTAGTTTTTGAAGAGTCCCTGGGTAAAGTACAACTGGTCAGACTCAGGCTGATTAAGCTTATTAAACTGAGCAAGAACATTGAGCCCCGGTGAACTTCGGGGGGAAATCGGGTGGTTTTCATCACTGGCACCCCTTGGAACGGATTGAATCAGTATACCCTTACATTTTTCCATCAATTCCTCAGGTTTCAGGAGAAAATTAACCTAATAAATAATCTGATAAATTAGCCTATAGCGATTTCTAATCACGTGAGGTACAGATTTGAGAGGTGGCGGCGCACCGCGCCGCCACCTCTCGTACTCCAGCAGCGTTGGAAACGCTGTAATAAAATTGCTACTCCCAGATGGAAGTAGCAACGATAGGGATTTGACTTAAGCTCGGTTCAGTAATCTACCGCAACTCTATTGCCCACCGCAATTATTTGCTAGTGGCCATTCCTTGAGGAAAACTGACTTGTTCGGGGGATTGACCGCTAGGAGATATTGCTTCTCCTTCAAGAAAGGAGCGCAACATCCAAGCTATTTCTTCATGCTGTTCCATCAATCCGATGAGAAAATCTGCCGTTCCCTCATCGTGAAACTCCTCTGAACATTGATCAATTTGCTCCCGAAGGTTACGAATGACCTGCTCATGATCAGCAACGAGGCGTTCAACCATTTGATTGGCATTAGGCAAATCTCCCATGTGCTCTTTGAGAGTCGCTAACTCTAAAAATCCCTGAGCTGTACCAACTGGATATCCTCCCAGAGTTCTGATCCTTTCTGCTGCGGCATCAATGTTTTCTGTTAGCGCCTCGTAATGCTCTCCCCAAAGTTCATGCAGTGTTCTAAACTGAGGGCCAATTACATCCCAATGATATTTCTTGGTTTTGATCAATAGCAGGTACATGTCTGCCAGGCTGTTATTCAGCAGCTTGACTACCCCTTGACGTTGCTCGTCTGTTAAACCGATATTGATTTTAGCCATAGTGAATTTCTAGTGTTAAACCTCCCCCCTATTCAACCGAATAACCGATTGGCTTAACATCTATCCCTAGAAAGAGTTCGGTCTTCCAAGATTTTTCAGAACATATTGATAAATAGAACAACTTAGGTAACTGAATAAAAAATCATGTGAAGTAAAAATTTGAGAGGTGGCGGCATACTGAGTCACCATCTCCTATACTTCAGCAGCGTTAGGCACATTGTTTTATATCTCTTGAGGAAGAGATTAAGTCCATCTCATGATAGATGGATCTCCAACAAAATCTAGCTATTGTGGAAGGAGTAAATGAATCTCAAGCTTGAACTTCAGAACTCGAACTGGATCACTTTAGACTAGGGTTTTAATCTCTGGGTTCTAGAGTGGGACGAGTAAAACTCTGATGTATCACTAAGGTTCAAAAGTTGAATAGATAACTTCAAAAAGGATCTTAAAAATGAGTATCGAAAATAAAGTTGATGCCACTTTAAAGAATTTAGAAGGCAAGGCCCAGGAAATGATGGGGGAAGTGACAGGTGATCCCAAAGACAAGGCAGAAGGGCAGGCAAAGCAAGCCCAAGCTTCCGCTCAGCACACCGTTGAGAACATTAAAGATGCTGCCAAGCGCGAGATAGACCGCTAATTTCTGACCGAAGTCAAGGGAGTTTTTCCCTGAGAATAATACTCGAGAACGACATTAAATATTGGAGGTAGAATTATGATTCTATTATTGGAAGTCTCTGGACAGAGTGCATATTTTCCAGCCTTAGCGACGGTTGGGGTGGTGGGATTTATTGTGGCGGCAACAGTGGGATCAATCGCCTGGTACAACTCAAAGCGACCGGTTGGTTGGAAGGATAAAGATCGTCCTGACTTTGTTCCTGGGGTTGATAAATAGACAGAATCCAGGTCAATGGATCAAGTAAGCATTAATAGTCAGAAATGGTTTGAGAGAGTACTATGACTCAGGCTTCTAACCTGGACGGGTAGTTCGCTTGCTTCACCTTAGAAATACTGTTCGATACTTTCTTTGAAACTGACAATTCTAAAATTAACAACGAGGTAAATATGACCGATAAAACTGGTGCAAATTATGACCGGGGTATTGAGCCGGCAGAGGTAACTGCTCGTAAGGAAAGAGAGGGAGAAAACTTCAAAAAGACTCCTGAGTCAGAAGGGGGAATAGATACAACTAAAGGGTATACAGTTGATCGGGAAGGCTTGTTAAATAATTACGCCATTGAACCTGAAATGTATATCAATGTTCCCGGAGATTTAAGGGAAGAGGAGGAAGCAGAAAAGGCTCGTCGAGCAGGAGAATTAAAAGAAATTAATGAAGCGGGTGGTAAAGGCCCTGGAGTCATTTAATGAGGTGATTTTGTAGTCCCCCTTGACCAACCTTGAACTCCCAACCCAACCTACCACTTTAGCCCTGACACGCAATAGGATTTGCAGAGGTCAGGGCAGTTTTTTTGATTAACTATTAACTACTAACTATTAACTCCACTGATCTATATCCCTCAAGTTTTTCTGAAATCCTGGCAACGAACCTTCAAACCATTCAAGGTTGCTGCCAATTGACGGGCAATTCTGCATTTATCTGATGACTCTCCCAGCATTTAAAATGGCTAAAAACGCCACTCCAACATCAGCAAATACAGCCTCCCAAAGGGTAGCAACTCCCATAACACCCAAACCAATAAAGATTCCCTTGATCACCATGGCTAGAATCACATTCTGCCACACGACCCGCAGGGTTTTTTGGGCAATTTGTACGGCTTCAGCCACTTTGGCCGGAGCATCCGTCATGATCACAACGTCTGCGGTTTCAATGGCGGCATCAGAACCCAATCCCCCCATGGCAATCCCAACATCTGCCCTAGCGATCGCTGGGGCATCATTGAAACCATCCCCGACAAACGCTACTTTCTGTTTGAGGCGGTTTGCATCCAGTAAGATTTCCTCCAGAATACTCACCTTATCCTCAGGGAGCAGCTCTGCCCGATAGTAATCGAGCCCCAATTGATGGGCAACCTGTTCGGCTACAATCCGGCTGTCTCCCGTTAGCATGACCGTTGCAATGCCTGCCTGTTGCAAGAGTTGGATAGCCTGTTTGGCATCTGACTTCAATTCATCGGCAATCTTCAGATGTCCCAGATATTGCTGATCGAGGGCCAGATGAACCACTGTCCCAGTGAATATACAATCGTCGTGGGGAACCCCGTGCTGATGTAGAAGCTGATCATTTCCAGCCCTTAATATCTGACCCCGAAGTCTAGCCTGAACTCCATATCCAGGAATCTCCTGGTAATCTACTGTGACGGATTCATCAATCGGTTGTTTGTAGGCAGCTCGAATGGATTGGGCAATGGGATGATTGGAGTGGGCTTCGGCTTGGGCAGCCAGTTCTAGCAGCCTGAGGGATGTGATTGCTGGCGTAATCCCCTCCGAGGGCATAACCTCAGTCACTTTGAAATTTCCCTGGGTGAGGGTTCCGGTTTTATCAAAAACAACGGTCTTAACCTGGGTGAGGGCATCTAGAAAGGTAGCCCCTTTGACCAGGATTCCCCGTTTTGCGGCCCTGCCAATTCCACCAAAATAGCCCAAAGGAATACTGATCACGAGTCCGCAGGGGCAGGAAATTACCAGCAATACCAAGGCCCGATAAATCCATTCCCCCGGGGTTGCCCCCGGCAGGAATAAGGGCGGCAACGTGGCGATCGCCGCTGCCAATCCCACCACAACCGGAGTATAGTACCGAGCAAACCGGGTGATAAATTTTTCTGTCGCGCCTTTTTTACGACTGGCATTTTCAACTAAATCCAGAATTTTAGCCAGGGAAGAATCCGCTAGGGGTTGAGTCACCCGGAGAGTCAACAGGCCAGATTGATTGATCATCCCCGCCAGCACAACATTACCGAGGTCAACGGCCCGGGAAATCGACTCTCCCGTCAAGGCGGAGGCATCCACCCGGGAACTGCCCTCAACAATCTCCCCATCTAAAGGCACTTTCTCGCCGGGTCGAACCAGGATCAAATCTCCCACTGCCACAGTCTCGGGGTCAACCGGCTGAACCGTACCGTTGACTTTTAGATTAGCCGTATTGGGTTGAGCTTCCAGCAGGGCTTGAATTGAACGGCGAGAATTGCCCACCGCCAGCCCTTGAAAGATTTCCCCAATTTTGAAGAATAGCATCACAGCGACGGCTTCAGGGATCTGATGAATGGCGATCGCCCCCAGGGTAGCAATACTCATCAAGAAGTTCTCATCAAAAATCTGCCCCCGAAAAATATTACGACCGGCACTAGTCAATACACTCCAACCACTGATCAGATAAGCCGGAATCATTACCCCATACTCGGCGATCGCCCCGGGGGTTTGATGGAGCAAGTCATGAAACCCCAGACCAATCAGCAACAGAACAAAAACCAGGGTTGTGAGATTGCGTTCCCGCCGCCAGTTGAAGTTCTCGGAATTATGGTCATGGCTATGATCGTGAGAACAGCTACCGCAGGAATTGGTCGAAGGGGAGGATTCTTGCATGGAGAAACGCCAGGTAATGCTTCAGAGGATAGACGGACACCCCTCACATTATAAGTTGGCTCTACCTTGACGATCCCAGGTCGTATAGCAAGCTTGAATCAAGCCTAAACCGGTTAGGGGTTGGGGGGCAACGCCCCCTTCATGCCCCGTCAATCATTGCAGATCATGAGATAATTCTAGAGGCCGATTACAATGACGTTTCCCTCAGATCCCCAGTTCATCTCTCAGATCGGTCGGATTCGGCAAGCTGAAATCCCAGAATGTTGGCCCTGACTTTGACCTTGACTTTGGTTTTGAAAAGACGTGAGAAAATAGTGCCTGCACCAGATCTTCATTCTCCAAGCCAACCTGACCCCCCTGATCTCGAATCATCCGGGCCATAGACTCTGAGTCGTTGAACCAAAAGGATTCCTCTACATTCCAGTTCATGATGGTTTCAACCTTTCACTCCTCGGATTTACCTGACACTTCCAGCAGGGGAGGAATTAATTGGGAGTAGTCTCAGAACAATCTTCAGAACGTCTCCAGAATGCTACTTGAACATTTTTTGAACATTTCAAGCAACGTTCCGAAGTTCCCAACCAGTTTTCTAAAAACTATACTGTGCCTCACTGTGCCTCGCCAACGTCAGAAGTGCCGTATTGATATCTACAGTTTTATATCGGTCTTTTCGGAAAGCCGTTCCAATTTAGGTCAAAAGTTAGGTTGAAAGTAGGATGCGGTTTCCGGAAGCCTCCTGAGGAAACTCCCGGAAACGATAGTTATGACTCTTTAATCAATTTTGCCTCTTTTCCCCTGCGGCATTCCCCCGGATAATAAAAGGTTAAAGCGATTTTTGTTGCCCTTTTTCATGACGAACCCTGCAAGCCGTTTTTCTGATCTAGACCAATACTGGGCCCGTCCCTTCATTGAACGATTGGCCCGGCAGGGAATTGTCCGGGGATTTCCAGACGGGAAGTTCTGTCCCGATCAACCGATGACTCGGGCTGAGTTTGCAGCCCTACTCAACGCTGCTTTTACCATGCCAGTCAAACGGCAGTATGTGCCCTTTGGGGATGTCCCAGAGAATTTCTGGGGGGCGGCGGCGATTCGTCAAGCCTTTGAAGCTGGGTTTGTTTCGGGTTTTCCGGGGAATTTGTTCTATCCCCAGCGGGATATTATTCGTTTGCACGTGGTGCTGGCATTGGTGGCGAGCTTGAACCTGAAGCCCAATCCGGCAATTGCTCTAGAACAGATTTACACCGATGCCCTCCAGATTCCTCCATACGGGATGGCGGCGATCCAGACTGCAACCCTGGCAAAATTAATCGTCAATTATCCTGATCCGCGCCAGTTCAATCCCAATCGTCCGGCCACTCGGGCTGAAGTTTCTGCTTGTATCCATCAAGCCCTGGTGTATCAGGCCCGCCTGTTGCCGATTGCCTCACCTTATATTGTCCAGGTGGTTGGACAACCCCCCCAATCCGGGGTCATTTCCAGTGGAACCCACTTATCAGTCAATGGTCGGAAATGGAAGGTTCCCTGGGGTCAGCAGAGTTCAGGGGTGGCGCTTCAGACGGGAATCACCGATAGGGGCATCATGTTGGTGCTAGGAATCAACCTTCTCGACACCAACGAACCGACCCCTCAGCCCATTAATTGGTTTTCAGCCGTGAATCCCCCTGACCAATTGCCCAGCTTTTTTGATGGGGAGTATCGCTATCTGAATATCGATGAATTTGGCATTGATCAAAATTGGGAGATCGAAATTGATAGCAAGACCCTCAAGATTGCCTCCCAGATTCAATCGGTTCAAAAGATACAGTGGGCTGCTGGTCAAAATCAAGCCCAAATCCGGGTGGAATTGAGTCAATCAACTCCCTGGGAACTCTACGAACTCGGGACAACCTGGGAAGTGGTCGTGGATGCCGTCACGTCTCAAGGTATTGTTGATCAATTTGCCAATCAAGTTCTCGATCAAGCCAAACCGCCTGCTGCCCCCAAACCCCCTGGCTCCAACAATTCAGAAGATCAAAACGAAGGCGAAACCTCCGGCGGCTCAGTCCAACCCCAACCCCCCGTCTTCAAGCTGGAAACCTCCCAAACGGTGATTCAGGGGACTTTACCCGACGGTTATCGGGTTCGAGTCACAACCTGGGCCCAACCTCCGGGGCTGTTGATTGAGGTGCGTCAGGATGCCCTGATCAGTCGCAATATCCGTTGGACAAAGGGTTTAACCTGGCAACAACAATACCTCAACCTGGGTCTGGGACGTTTTCCAGTGGTCTGGCTGAAGGTCTTACCCCAATCCGGGTTAATCCTACGGCCCATCTGGGCGGATCAAACCCAGATGAAAGGAATTACGGCCCTGCTTCAGATGGCAGACACTTGGAACAGTCTGGCCGCCATTAATGGGGGCTATTTCAACCGCAATAATTTACTGCCCTTGGGGGCCATTTGTCGTGGTGGCACCTGGTTTTCTGGGCCGATCTTGAACCGGGGAGCGATCGCCTGGAATGATACTGGAGCAGTTCAGATGGGGCGATTGACCCGGGTAGAAACGGTCGCCACGGCAACGGGCAGCCGATTTGAAATTGATTTACTCAATACGGGCTATGTCAAGGCTGGAATTGCCCGCTATACTCCAGCTTGGGGCAGTAGCTATACTCCCCTTACCCTGAATGAGATTGCGATCGCCGTTGAAAGTAATACTACAAGCATTGTTACAGATCAGGCTGAAAGTCATGTTGTGGTTCGTCAGATTGAGCCTCCGGATGACAAAACCCCAATTCCCATTCCCGCCCGGGGATATCTGTTGATTTTGCGTTCCTTCCGCAGTGTCTTGGGGGCTTTTCCCGTGGGTACTCAGGTGACTTTAACCGCTAAAACTACCCCCCCTGAGTTCAATACCTTCCCCCATATCTTGGGGGCGGGGCCATTATTGCTGCAAGACAACAAAATTGTAGTGGATGCCGAAGCTGAAGGCTTCAATCCCTGGTTTGCTCAGCAAGCTGCTATTCGCAGTGGAATTGGGGTGAGCGCCCGGGGCGAACTCCTGATTGTGACGGTGCATAACCGGGTGGGAGGAACGGGGGCAACCTTGAGGGAAATGGCTCAACTCTTACAACAGTTAGGGGCTGTCCATGGCCTGAATCTGGATGGGGGCAGTTCTACGAGCTTAGTTTTGGGAGGGCAACTCTTGAATCGCCCGGTTGACACCGCTGCTCCCGTGCAGAATGGTTTGGGGGTGTTTCGAGGGTAGAACCGTCGGGGAAAACTTTCGGGAAACTGGGGGAATCCGCTCAATCCGGGGGGATAGTTGTTAAAATGGCTAGATGTCTGTTTATAACAGTCTAGATAAAACTTCTCAAACTCCGAACTGACTGTGGTTGAGCAAACGCCTAACAATTCAGAATTTGAGCCTTTAACCCGCACCCAGGTATTGGTGGCTATGGGAGGAACGGCAATCCTTCTGCTAGTGATTTCAAAGGCTTGGCTGTATCTGGGTCAGGTTTCGATGCTATCAGTCCATTTCAATCCCCTAGAACTCTGGTTGGGGTTCGTGATTGGCCTGGGAATTACCTTGGCCAGTATCCTGGTCTATCGGCTTTGGCCCGCCTATAGCCGCAGTGCGGATACTTACCTGAAACTAGTGCTGACTCCCTTGTTGTGGCCTGATTTGATCTGGTTGGGATTATTGCCCGGTTTGAGCGAGGAGTTGTTGTTTCGGGGGGTGATGTTAGGGGCGATTGGGTTCGGCATTCTGGGAATAGTGATTTCCAGTTTGTGTTTTGGCGTACTCCATTTCAGCGGCTCCCAGCAATGGCCCTATGTGATCTGGGCGACTTTAGTGGGTTTAATCTTGGGATATGCCGGCATCGCCACGGGAAATTTAGTGGTGCCCATTATGGCCCATATCTGTACTAATTTGCTTTCTGGATGTCTGTGGAAATTGAAATACATCGGCTCCCGTTCCCAGGGGTAGAACCTAGGGTTTGGCGGGTTTGGTCTGCATCCGGGATAGTAACCAACTAGCTGCTGTCGCTCGCCTCGCCTGGGCTGGAGAAAACTCCCCAACTTTATACCCCTGAAATCCTAAGTCCTGTTTGAGCAGTTGCTTGTGTTCTGCAGGAATTGAACGGGTTAACTTAACGGTAGCCGGACGACTGCCAATAAAGTCGGGGGGTTCAGGATAGTCCTGGCTCCAGTCCGGTGAGACGTTGCTGATGTCCCAAGTTTGAGCTTTAGGGTCATAACGATAACCCAGGGCTGCCCATACCAATTGATTGACTGTGGCATCATCCAATTTTTCATTCAGAATATCCCAGATGGTTTCTGAAGTTAAGGGGGGAAGTTCAGCCATGTTGAGGTTCTATCGTTAAGGTTCTACAAAGATCCTGGTTACTCTTCATCCCAGGCTTCAACCGTCAGCAACTCACTGACGGGGTCTTGCATTGAAAACCCAAACTCTAGAAGCTCTCCTTTCCAATATGTCCAGTCTTTACCAAAAACCAGAGCAATTTTCCACAGACTATCTGTGGGTTTGATAATGTCCGCTTTGACCAGAGAGCCAACTTGACGCTGGAGTTTCTCCATCGGATGCATAACCGCTTGGTTCGTCATATCTGTTGAATTGTAAAATTTCTAAATTAAGCCGTTAAATCAGTGAAACCCAAACTTTTTCGAGATTTGAAACCACCCATGCGTAGAAATGTGCTGGGGAAATCACCTTATGGATAAATTAGTATAACATAGCTGTTGAAATATGACTTTTTTTGAGCGTCATCAAAAGAAAGCTCTTAAGGAGATTTTTTAAGCAGACTTTTAAATTTTGTATCTTTAATAATGGAAAAACTCCTGAGTAAAAATCACCCCATCTAATCTTTTTATTGACATTCAAAGGAGATCGATTAAAAACAACATAGGAAATAACGATGTCACTTCAAGCAAAATTTCAGATAAGAACCTTGATTTTAATCAGGTTGCTGTAATGGTTTGACTCTCCATTTTTTGGAGCCATTTCAAGATCACTTCGTTGACAATTTCAGGTCGTTCGTCATGGGGACAGTGACCAGTTTGAGGAATCCCAACAAACTCAACTGATTGTCCTGCCATTGCTAAATCCTGGTAAATTTTGGCCCCCGCAATTGGTGTCCAAGGATCGGCTTCGCCCCAGATTACCAGGAGCGGTTGCTGAACCTTAGGCAAGAGGTCTGCTGGATGAGGCCCTGGAGGAGCCGTTAAAATGGCCGCAAATACCTGTTGAGCCCCTGGATCGCAGGAAGGGGCATAGAGCAATTCCACCAGTTCATCGGTGATCGCCGCTTGATTACCATAGACCTGTTTCAAGGTTCCCTGAATGCGGTGCTTTTGTCGGACTTGATTGAAGAGGAAGGGGCCAATTCTAGGGGCGCTGATCAACCGGGCAAAACTCCCCATGATCAAGCGCAGGGGCGGATTGAGCTCCTCCGGACGATGGTTTAATCCCCCTGCACAGTTGAGCAATACAGCTCCCTGAGAGGTTTCTGGATACTCAGCCGCCATCATCAGACTTAGTAACGCCCCAATGGAGTTGCCAATAAATACTGCCGGGCGCTGAATCTTCTCTGCCCAAAAATCCCGCAACAACTCCGTCCACAGTTCCAGGGAATAGGGAATGACAGGCTTGGCCGAACCTCCAAACCCCAGTAAATCCAGGGCGAAGACTTGATAGCCCGCTGCAGCCAGGACTGGAATATTGTTTCGCCAATGCCCAATAGAAGCCCCAAACCCATGGACTAGCACCAATGGCTGTCCCGATCCCTGGATTACATATCGGATGGCATAGTCCTTCCAAATCCAGGTTTGAGGATTTAAAACAGATTGGGGGGCGATCGCCGTCATAGGATAAACATTTGTCAATCAATTACTGTCTTGATCATAAAATACTCTTCCGAAATCTTCCAGCATCTGCCAACATCTTCCAAAAACTACAGGGCTGAGAATTGATCGATCTAACGGTTGGATTGCCAGACCAGAATATTATTGTTCAAGTCTCCGGTGACTAATGCTTGCTGATCCGGGGTGAACATCACCGGATCACAACCTGAAAGGGTTGCCAGGGGAGATGCCAAACTCTGCTTTTGATCTCGATTCCATTGATCCAGATTCCACAGTCTGACCGTACCATCAGGGCCACCACTGGCTAGTAACTGACCATCGGCACTGATAGCCACGGAGCGAACCATTTCAGGATGACCTGTCAGGGTTTGGAGCAATTCTCCAGTTTGCACATGCCAGAGCTTAATGGTGCGATCGCCACTGCCACTGACCAGAATCTCCTGATTGGGACTGAAAGCCAGAGAATAGACCGCATCTTGATGTCCCCTCAAGGTTTGCAGACTATTAAAGTCGCCAAATTTCCAGATTTTAATCAAGCCATCGGCCCCACCGCTGGCAAACAAACTAGTGAAAGGGGGGGAATCCACATCCAATTTTCCCGGCTGTTCTTCCCGGCTGAATGGAACGAAAGCAATAGATAACACTATATCTAAATGTTCCCTCAGGCGACACAAAAGTTCACCATTTCGTTGATTCCAGAGCTTAATAGAATGGTCAGCGCTACCACTGGCAACCAGCTTGCCATCGGGACTGTAGGCTACGGCATAGATAGCACCACAACGGTGACTGTAGGGAGAACCCGAGTGGCTAAAAAACTGATCTGCCATCCGCCGAAAGTTCAGATTCCAGGCTAAAATCGTCCGATCTAAACTACCACTCACTAACCGCCGACCATCTGGACTGATTGTTACCGACTTAACAGTATTGTGATGACCCAGAAAGCGATGGAGCAATTGACCGGTTTTCAGGTTCCATAGATGAATGGTTTGATCCCGACTTCCACTCGCCAGTAAATAACCTCCAGGGCCAATCGCCATTGTTTCCACTGAAGCCATATGGCCCTTGAGGCATTTAATTAATGTCCAGGGGACAGGGGACTGAACAGGGGGTTGAAGTAGAGTAATCTGGGGAGTTTGGCTGAAAGCAAGGGGATGAAATTGAGGGGACAATGGGGTTTGAGCTTGAATCTCTGAAGCCAGCAGACAGGTTGAGGGAGCAGATGTCAGATAGTCTTTGCCGTTTTTGATTAAGAATTTGTAACTCAGGGGACTAGCCTGATGCTGTTTAAATATTTCCAATTGAATTGATGTAATCACCTGTAAAGGTGAAATCGAACTCAAATTCAAATTCAAGGGCTCAATTCGGGACGTGAAGGGATATTGTAAATCCTGTAACACTGCCGTTGCAGTTTGATAGCGATCTTTGACCACGTCCTGTAAAAGTTTGTCTAAAATTTGGCCGAGATGATGACTAATGGTGTGGTGGTTTTGCTGGAGGTGCGATCGCCAGATCAATTCCCCACTGAACGGATCAAACAATTCATTGGGTGAAACTTGAGTCAATAGATGCACACAGGTCATACCCAAACTGTAGAGATCGCTAGCTGGATAAGCTTTCCCGCCCCGAATTTGTTCTAGGGGCGCATAGCCAATGGTTCCGGTTAGAGTTCCAGTTTTTGGATGCTCCATCTCTTGACTGTATTTAGCAACTCCAAAGTCAACTAAAATCAGTTTTTGATCAGATTTTCGCCGAATAATATTCTCTGGTTTGATGTCGCGATGAATCACTTGATGACCATGAATAAAGCTCAAAACCGGGAGCAGATCGGTCAAAAGTTGAATGATTTTAGCATCATCAAAAGCCCCTGATTGCTCGATTTCCTGCAGTAAATCCTGGCCATCAATAAACTGTTGCACCAGATACCAAAAACCATCCTGTTCAAAGGAATCAACCAAGGCAGGAATCTGATCATGACTGCCCAATTCTTGCAGACGAATCGCTTCTTGGGTGAAAAGTTGGGCGGCTTTTGCCAGGGTGGATTGGGTTTGTAGATGGGCAGAAAATTGCTTGATAACACAGAGGGTAGCTCCTTGATGCGCGTCAACTGCCCGGAAGGTTCTACCCATGCCTCCCTTTCCCAGGGGTTGAATTGCAGTGTATTGTCCGTGCAATTGCAATGCAAATCCACAGCGTTGACAGCTTGCAGCTTCCTCAGAATTGTGAGGTGCTAAACACTGAGGATTGAGACAATAGCTCATAGGACAGTGAGGGCAGATCGAAGGCCGGAACAGATATTCTTTTTCTATTATTAGGGGATTTTCAAATTCCGGTTAAATCCGGGAGAAAAATTCAAGATTGATTCCTGAGTTGTTGAGCTTTGTAGAGTTATCTTGATAAACGTGAGGCATGAGTTACATTCCGTCATACACCGGATTAATTCTATAAGTTCAAGGGATCATCGCCATCTTCAGGCGGAACTATTTTAGCCTGGGAGGATTGATCTACAATTGCCTGTCTGAATCCCAGAACCACCAGAATATTCGACAGGGTGAGGAAAATTTCGGCTCCTCCATGTAACCAGTCAATATTGGCCAGGGCATTGCTGTAATGAACCTGGGCATAAATTCCGGCAGGAATAGTGACAGCGACAAATACTAAAGTTCCATAGAATCCAGCCAGGGCCAATCGAGGCACTTGTCCAGAACGGGTGAGAAACCAGAGAAATCCCAGGTAAGGAAAGAGCGAAACAGCAAATAGAGTCTCTTTAGATAACATAGTTAGACAACATAGTTTTAATGATTATTGATCTCTAAATCTCAGCTCTCAAGGTTGAGTTCCGGGTGATGGCTTAGGGGCTGGGTTAACCCGGTTGATCAATTCAAATTTTTGTGACTTGGCGGTCTCGCCAGATCCACCAGGCCGCCAAACACAAGGTACAGTTACCCAGAACCGTCATGGCCGCCTGCAGCGTCACCAGCCATTCTAAACGGTCTGGATTGTCAAAGTAATGCCAGGTACAGGCACACATGGCGCTCACCAGGGCCGGTAACATGGCAATGGAAAAACCCCGCCAAGCTCGATTCTGGGTGATTTCTCCGTAGCTCCAGATCAACCAGATTGCAGCAATCCATTCGATTACACTGGAAATATGAATAATCCAGGTCGGAATTGATAAAACATGCATGATGACTCTTCCTCAGAATCCATATCCTTGAATCCTCATTAAAATAGCAGAGTTTTTCAGTGCAGGACTTTCCCTGATCGCGGTTTTCAATTGCCTAGGGTCAGGATTTGGGAGTGGGTGGGGCGATCGCTATTTACTTCCGTACTGCAGCAGCAAGAGGAACCCTATATCTATATCTATGCTAATTTAACACTAACTCCGGGGCTAGCTTAACCAATTTCGGCCCCTTTAGACTGGTGAAACACTTATGAAACGGGTGATTTGTAGCGGTTATTATGGTCAGGGAAACGCCGGAGATGAAGCCCTCCTGGCGACTCTGTTGCAGATGTTACCGTCAGAAATTGAGCCCATTGTTCTCTCTGGAAATCCTGCCCGAACCCGCGCCCAATACCAAGTCGAAACCTACAATCGCAAAAGTGCCCTTGATATTTTGCAGGCTCTTCGCCAAGCCGAGGGTTTGATCTGGGGAGGTGGAAGCTTGATGCAGGATGTGACCAGTGCCCTCAGTCCTTTCTACTACGCGGGCTTGATGGGAATGGCCCAACAGCAAGGCTTAAAAACCCTGGCATGGGCCCAGGGAATTGGCCCCTTGAATCGAAGCACCACCCAATGGATGGCCCGACGGGCTTTTATGGGATGCAGTGCCGTCAGTGTTCGGGATAAAAAGTCGGCGGAATTGCTCACCCAATGGCAAGTCCCCTTTACCCTCGCACCTGATCCAGTCTGGGCTTTGACAGCTCAGTCCGCCCCCGGTTTAGGCAATCTCCATTTTCCCCGGGTGGCTGTCACCTTGCGATCCCATCCCCAGATTAATTCCCAACGTTTAGGAGCCTTAGCCCAAGCCTTAAAGCTATTTCAGAAAGCAACGGATACCTCTATCCTGTTGATTCCCTTCCAGCCCAGTCAAGATCTGGCGATCGCTCAACTGCTTCATCAAGTTCTCCCTGACCACAGCCAGATTTTGACCCTGGAGGATCCGCGCCAGATCAAGGGGATATTTCAGGGGGTAGAAATGGTGATTGGAATGCGCTACCACAGTCTAATTATGGCCGCCGCCGAACAATGCCGCTGTTTTGCCATCAGCTACGATCCTAAGGTGACTCAATTGATGGCTGAGTTGGAGTTGCCGGGATGGGAGGTTGATCAATTGCCGGAGGATGCCAATGCTATCAGCATGGCCTGGCTAGAACATTATGCCAATGGTGATTCCCTTGACCCCGCTAGAATAGAATTTCTAGTGGATCGAGCCAAAGTACACCAAGGATTGCTCCAAGCTACGTTTTGCCCAAGTTGAAGATAACAATTGAAATCAGGAGATTTTTTCATTGGGACGAGTTCGAGTTCGTCAGCACGTTAACCCGCTGGCTCAAAAATTTCAAGATCCGGTCAAACTACCCGATTGGCAAAGGATTTATGCTGATCTGAGTCAACCCTTACACCTCGATATCGGTTGTGGGCGGGGTCGATTGCTCTGGCAACTGGCCCAACTTGAACCCCATTGGAACTTTCTAGGGTTAGAAATTCGAGAACCTTTAGTGATTGAAGCCAACCAATGGAGAGATGACAAACAGCTAAAAAACCTGCACTATCTGTTTTGCAACGTGAATCATGCCCTATCAGAAATTCTCCAGTCTTTACCGCCATTTACTTTGAAACGAGTGAGTATTCTTTGTCCTGATCCCTGGTTTAAAAATCGACATCAGCGCCGTCGAATAGTTCAGCCTAAGTTGGTAAACTGTCTGGCAGATTACTTGACCCCTCAAGCGGAAGTGATTTTACAATCTGACATTGAATCCGTCGCTGAAGAAATGTGCGATCGCTTCTCAGAACACAGCGCTTTTCAACGATTAGGTGATACATGGCTACCGGAAACTCTTCTGCCCCTGACTTCAGAACGGGAACGTGCTATTCTATCCCGTGAAAAACCTGT
Source organism: Oscillatoriales cyanobacterium RM2_1_1 (assembly GCA_012033335.1). GTDB lineage: Bacteria > Cyanobacteriota > Cyanobacteriia > Cyanobacteriales > Microcoleaceae > JBHJGO01. The sequence continues at coordinate 13,372 of JAAURB010000008.1, read as the reverse complement.
CTATCGAGCCCTATTTCAGAGATAATTTGAAGAAATCTATGACTAGTTTACATCTAAGCATTAATGTTAGAGCTGGATTACTCTGCCCATAAAACCTTACCTGAAAAGGCTCTTAGAAACAAGTAATATGACTAAAATTTCCGACTCGATTTCTGGCCGGAGAATATCAAACCCGGTGCAAAAATATGTCCCCTGGCTCTATTCTCTTTGGAAGTTTTCTCGACCTCATACTATTGTTGGAACGTCTTTAAGTGTTTTGGGGCTCTATCTGATTACCTTAGACTTGAATACTCAAATTGACAGTCAGAATTGGTGGAATTACAAGTTGATTAATAATAGTATAATTCCTCTCGGAATAACCTGGTTGTCGTGTTTATTCGGTAACATCTACATCGTCGGCTTGAATCAATTGGAAGATATTGAAATTGATCAAATTAATAAACCTGATCTACCCCTGGCTTCCGGTGAATATTCTAAACGTCAAGCTCAGATTATTATTGCCGTCACCGGTATTCTTGCTTTAATCCTAGCCGCCATTCAGGGAAAGTTTTTACTGGGAACTGTGGGCATAAGTTTGCTAATTGGAACTGCTTATTCCTTACCGCCTATCCGCCTAAAACGGTTTCCATTTTGGGCTGCTTTTTGCATCCTGACGGTTCGGGGAGTGATAGTGAATCTGGGATTATTTTTAAACTTTGACTGGATCTTATCTGGGAGAAGTTTGGACTATGGGTTAAGGCTTCCAGCAGAAGTGATTATGCTGACATTATTTGTCCTGGCTTTCACTATTGCCATTGCAATTTTTAAAGATATTCCTGACTTGGAGGGCGATCGCCAGTACAACATTTCTACTTTGACGATTCGATTGGGAGCCAGGGCAGTATTCAACCTATCTCGATTAATTTTAACGATTTGTTATCTGGGAATGATTGGTTTGGGCCTGGTTTTTAGTTATACTATTCCACTGAAATGGCTAATTATTACCCATGGTTTCGCTCTGGCTTTGATGTTCTGGCGCAGTGCAAATGTTGATCTGAATGATCGAGTTTCAATTACTGCATTCTATCAGTTTATCTGGAAGCTATTTTTTCTTGAATATTTGATGTTCCCAATTATCTGTTTCCTGTGAGTTAAGTGCCTGGGCTATTTCAAATATGTGCCATTGGGAATTTTTATTCAATTGCTACGGGCAAGTAAAATTGGAAGCGGCTGCCTTGGCCCGGTTGACTGTCTACCTGAATCTGACCTCCCTGAAGTTCGACTAAACGTTTAGTAATGGCCAGACCGATCCCTGTGCCATTCGGGTGTTGACTGCGGGACTGGGGCGATCTCCAGAACCGCTCAAAAATATAGGGTAAATCTTCTGGGGCAATCCCTTCCCCTGTATCAATCACGGCAGTCCAGACTCGATTGCCCTCAGGCCATGCCTTCAGGGTGATGGTTCCAGCTACAGTGTGACGAATCCCATTTCCCAATAAATTCACCAAAATTTGTTCTGTGCGATCCTCATCCCCCAGCACCCGGGGTAATTGCTCTGGACAGACCACCTCAATTACAGGGCCATCCTCTAACAGTTGGGTAGAAAACCGCTGGGCCAGAGTCCCTAAAATGGGTTTCAACGCTAAGGGCTGTAAGTTCAGGAGTAAGCTACCTGACTCCGCCTGGGAGAGATCTTGCAGGTCATTCACCAGTCGCTCCAGACGGCGAGTTTCGCGAATCAGACGATGAAAAATCTCTGGAGTGGGATCGAGATGACCACTGGTGATCTCCTCCAAATATCCTCGAACCACGGTTAGGGGAGTTCTGAGTTCATGGGATAGGTCAGTCACCAGATCCCGCCGCTTCCGTTCGGTATCTTCAAGGGCGATCGCCATCCGATTGAGACTTTGACCCAGTCGGGCTAGTTCGGGAATCTCACTGGGGGGGACTCGTTCATAGAGATGGCCACTGGCAAATCGCTGGGCAATAGACCCAATCCGGGATAGGGGTCGATTGATCCGAGAAGTCACCCAATAACTCAAAATCGCTGCCGTCACTGTTCCTACCCCCAAGGCCCAGAAAGTACTAAGACTCCAGGTTGTCTGGAACCGCTGTAATACAGCTTGTTCGGTCGAGTAGAGAAAGACACCCTGGCCGACCAATATTTTCAGATGGCGGGAAAATAGGTGGGCAGAGGTGGCTCCGCTAATCAGAATAAAGGTAAAAAGCCCCACGATCATCACAATCAGATGGGAGATAAACAGGCGATCGCGGAGAGTCAGTTTAGCCATGGGCTTCATCCTCAAACTTGTACCCGACCCCTGTTACTGTCTTAATAAACGTCGGATGGCCTGGATCGGGTTCGATTTTTTCCGCAGCCGTGCCATCTGGGTATCTACTACCCGCTCATCCCCAAAAAAGTCATCCCCCCAGAGCTTGTCAATCAGTTGGGCGCGAGTCCAAGCCCGACCCGGATAACTTAAAAAAGTGGCCAGAAGCTTAAATTCTAAGCTGGTTAAGTCCAAGAGTTGAGGGGGGCAGGAGGCTGACAAACGGTGAGCAGTGTGTTGATCGAGATCAACGGCGAAGTGGGTCGTCTGATAAATCTGAGCGGGGGCTGCAGTTCCCCGCAAACTGCGTCGAAGCAAAGCCCTGACCCGCGCTACCAATTCAATCGGACTGAAAGGTTTGACCAGGTAGTCATCAGCCCCCGTAGAAAGCCCGATTACCCGATCTAGTTCTTCTCCTTTGGCAGTCAACATTAGAATGTAAGGATCTTTCTCCATTGCCTGTTTACGAATCCGCACACAAAGCTCTAAACCATCCATTCCGGGCAGCATCAGGTCAAGAATAATTAAATCTGGTTGATAATGCTGAAACAGGTTGATCGCATCATTTCCATTCTGACCATGATGGCATTCAAATCCTTCTTTTTCTAGAAGTTGCTGAACCAGATGAGCAATTTCCAGCTCATCTTCAACAATCAGAATTGTTTGCTTTAGGGCCATGTCCTGAATTTTCCAACGAAGCTCGATTAATTTCCCAAACAGTTGCCGCAACGGCTTCCCCACCCGTTATCTGGCTTTGAACGTTAACTCTTGAATGATCCTACAACTTGACTAACAGCCCGAATTCAAAAGTTTACTCTCATTGGCCCAGTAGGCTAAAGGCTAGAACCACCAGACTATTCCTATCCCCGTAGTCTGCCGCAGAATTCTCTGGATTAACTTTGCAGCGGTTCCCTCAGGATATAGCAATCACAAGTAATTAGGTTGAGTATTTACAGGGTGGTATCTAACACTAGACCACGATGTAAAACCCTATCCCCTACAACGTTTGTATGATCAGCCCGGTGCATTGTACACCGGTTATCCCATATCACAATGTCTCCAGATTGCCACTGATGGCGGTAAAGTCGGTAGTGACGAATTGAGTGCTGGTAGAGTAACCGAATAATTCGCTCAGCCACTTCAGGCAACATCCCTGATATCCTCTGACATCGTTCCGGTGTTGTTAAAAACAGTGCCCAGTGACCAGAAATAGGATGCTGGCGGAACAAGGGATGCCAGCTCTGTGTTTCCTGATCTTCAGTTAAGGTTAAGCCAGATACGACATGGAGAACCTCCGCATCTACGAGCTCCTCCTTCACCCATTCGGGTAATGTTTTATACGCCCAATATTGATTTGAAAATAAGGTCTCGCCCCCTGATAACGGCACAGTCAAAGCCCGTAAGGCTGTAAAGGCAGGAGGTTGATCCACATAACTTGTATCCGTATGAAAAACGCTCCGGGGAGGACGAATCCGTCCAACATTACTCACAATATTCAGAGAGGGTTGGTGAGGCACTGGGGTCTCCCCGACTGTAAAGGTCACCGGCCCCAACCGTTTCAGGAAGGCAACAAAGTCCGCATCGTTTCCCGACTGCTGACGAAAAATCACAAATCCCTGATTGGCAAGGGCATTCTTCAAAGAATCTATCGCTTGATCGTTTAGATCAGTAATTTCAACGCCTTGAATCTCAACTCCAAAGGGTGCAAGTTGATAAAAATCAATATTGTCCCTATTCATTTTTCCAGGTTCCATAAATCGCCTGAATCCAGGTAAATTATCTCGCCCCTTTCCAGACATATTCCCTTAAACACAGCTTCTCTAATTCACCAAAACTTAGCCGATCTACTAAAAGTTTGGCGTTTGTAAAGTTGTGGTGAGCTGTATTTTCATTGGGGAAAGCAATACAGTCTAGACCTGCGAGTCTTGCAGACTCTAACCCCTCTAAATTGTCTTCGATTACAATGCACTGGTCTGAGCTTTCACCCAGTCTCTCCAGGGCAAGAACATAAACCTCTTTGTCTGGTTTTGGATGCTTCACATGAGTGGCATTTAGAATCAGGTCAAAATCAGCAATTTGAACTTCTGACTGTAGCGCTTTAACTAATGACGAAACATTTTCTGGGGAAGTAGTCGTGACCAATGCAAGCTGCCATCCCCTATCTTTTGCAGCCTGTATTGTTTCGGCTACCCCAAGCCGGGGTAACACCTGAGATTCAAATAAGCTTTTTTGAAAAAGTTCTGACTTTGACCGATGAATAGCTTCAACGTCAACAGTTTGCCCAAAGGAATGAGCATAATTAGCAATCCGCTGCTGACCACCACTGCTTTTTAGCATGGAGAGATACTTGTCCCGATGCCAACACCAATCAAGTCCATGAAATTCAAAAGCCTGATTGAAAGCTTGCCTTTGGAGTTCAGAAGTATCTGAGATCGTACCAATAGAACCGAAGATAATAGCTGACATATAGTGATCTCTACTGTGTACTTTACGAGATTGATTAGCTGAGATTGTTGACAAAATATTGCTGAAGTCAAGCTCAGATGAATCCTTGCCAATTCTCTCAATTATCATCTTCAAATGCTATTTTTTGTAGTAGATTTTTCAAAAATCTTTCCAAAGACATACCCTTAGAACTTTTCCTTATCATACTGTGATAATTCGAGAGTCAAGCTCTACAACATCAGTTGAATAAAACCCATAAAATGACAGCAAATTTCAATCCTATGAGGTACGAATTTGGTAGTTAGTTGTGCGGTACGCCACTAACTTTCGTACCCTAGCAACATGAGAAATATTGCAGTTGAGCAAACATTTCTCAGTAATCACTGTCCCCTATGGAGCCTCAAGAGATTATGTTTTCTTCAACGAAGATTGGTAAATTTTAAAACTCAATCACCCTCAAGATCTGGCTTTACGGGACTCTAGCCAGATAGGAATGACAAACCATAGCACAACCAATCCCAGGGCAACCAGGGCAAACTGACTCACCCAAGCAATTAATTGATTGAGTGGAACCAACTGCCCCACGAAATAGCTTAAACTCACCATGACAGAAGCCCAGGTCACCGCCCCTATGGCATTACAGAGCAAAAATTTCCAATAGGGCATCTGGGCAATTCCCGCTAGAGGGCCAGCAAAAATTCGCAGTAGGGCCACAAATCGTCCTAAAATCACTGCCCGTGCCGCATTGTTACTAAACCGGTCTCTCACCTCTACCAGTTGTTCTTCTTGTAACCGAAAGAGCCGACCCACCCGCAGGAGAAAGGGCCACCCTTGCCATCGCCCCACCCAATACCCGCAATTGTCCCCGACAATCGCTCCCAGAGTTGCACATCCGAGTACCCCCCAATAGTCCAACGCTCCACTGCCTGCCAAAAACCCACCGACCAGGGTAATGGTCTCTCCGGGTAAGGGTATCCCCGCATTCTCTAAGGCGATTCCTGCAAAAACTGCCCAGTAACCGTACTGATCCGCGATATTTTGCAGGGTTTCCAGGGAAACAAACTCTGAGACCATAGAGTGACTTCTTAATATTTTTTTGCAAAGCTTTATAGTTCTATAATACTTTGATAGAAATCTCAAGGCTTAAGAGCGGCTTAAATCTTGATGAGGATGGCTTGAAATGACCAAGCTTGATCAAATTATTGAGATTGTAGACCAGCCAATCCGGCTATGTTGCTCCTGAATATTACTCCTGAATATTACTCCTGAATTGCCCTTAGAATTAACCCATGAAAAAAGACCTCTCCAGAGAGGTCTGTAAGGTCTTTGAACTTCTGAGAAAAATTCAAGCGTTTTTTAATGCTGGAAACTCCGAAGAACCTGGCATTCCAGATGAGAAACTAGGCAGATCTAGACCGCTGGGGCGACGGCTCTTCTGAGCCAGTCGATAGCTGACACTTTGAAGTTCAGCATGAAGCTGGCGATTTTCGACCTGGAGTTGGTCGATTCTTTCCATAACTACTTCTAATCGCTGGGTAAACTTTTGACGATAAACCCCGGGCAACTCCTGAACAACCTGCTCCAACATCCGAGAGCGCTCAGTCAACTCCCCAACAGATTGCTCTAACTGATAGACTTCAATATCTCGCTCAGCAATCTGCTCCTGGTAGAACTTCACCTGTTGTTCGACCTCTTGTAACTGATCCCGGAGTGCCTTGACCTGAGCCTGACTCCGTTCAGAGATTTCGGGGTTGGGTAGAGCGCTATCTCCCTCTCCCTTAACCAATCGAAACAATTCCTGTGAGAGTTGCTGAACCAACTGATCCCGCATCTTTAACTCTTCAGTGAGGCGAGCAACTTCTACCTGTAGCTCCTGCTGATTTAACTGACTAGATTGGTTCACGGCAATTAACAGCTCCAATAGACTTAATACATAGATGTCTATCTAAAATACTCTCATATCCCCTCCCTCGGCAAGAGCTTTTCAAAAGAATCGTCCAAAATTCAGAAACCTTGCTGGTATAAAGTCATACGCCCATCGCTTCTGATTATCGTTTGTGATTGCTGTATGCCACAATTAATGGTTGGGGTGGTTGTCAGGGGAGCTGCTGTTCCGATCAATTCCGATTCAATCCCGATCAGTATTCAAGTATGAATTTCCCTGACCATCACAGTCCGTCCTAACCCAGGGTTAGCTTAGACAAAGTTAAGGTTGAAGTTGAGATTAAAGTCCAGACTCAAAGTTCAGAAGAAAGTTCAGAAGTAAAGTTTAGAAGTAAAGTTTAAAAAAGCTCAGAAAAGTTCAGATTCAGAGAAATTCAACAGAATGGGCATTAAGAAACCTAGATTTCCGGAATCCCGGCAAGTGGGCAATACGTTATTGATTCTGGCTGGCTTGTTATTGATTGCTTATATTGTGCTCCCCCGACGACAACCGCCCCGAATTCCCTACAGTATTTTTATCAAGCAGGTTGAAGAGGGGCAGGTTGCTGGAGTTCAGTTGGGGGATAATGAAATTCGTTACCGCCTCAAAGGGAAGAAGGAAGGTGAATTGGGGCCAGTTCTAGCAACGACCCCAGTATTCGATCCAGAGCTACCCAAACGGTTGGAGAAGAGTAAGGTTGTGTTCCAGGCGGCTCCTCCCCCCAACAATACTTGGAATGTGTTGCTGAACTGGATTATTCCCCCCTTGATTCTGGTGGCGGCTTTTCAGTTCTTTATGAAACGGGATCCAGAAGGGGCTCTATCCATTCGTAAGAGCAAAGCCAAAGTCTATGTAGAAGGGGCTTCAGACAAGATCACATTTGCTGACGTTGCTGGAGTTGAAGAAGCCAAGACAGAGCTGGCAGAAATTATCGATTTCCTCAAAAATCCCAAACGCTACATTGATATTGGGGCCAGAATCCCTAAGGGTGTATTACTGGTAGGCCCTCCCGGAACCGGAAAAACTCTAATGGCAAAGGCTGTGGCAGGGGAAGCCGGGGTTCCGTTTTTTAGTATTTCAGCGTCGGAATTTGTGGAGCTGTTTGTAGGTACGGGGGCTGCCCGGGTGCGGGACTTGTTTGAACAGGCCAAAACCAAGGCTCCCTGCATTATTTTCATCGATGAACTGGATGCCATTGGCAAGTCCAGGGGTGGGGGAAATGGATTCCAGAGTGGCAGTAATGATGAACGGGAACAGACCTTGAACCAATTGCTGACGGAAATGGATGGCTTTGGGGTGGGAGGTAAAACCGTAATTGTTCTGGCTGCGACGAACCGTCCGGAAGCTCTAGATGCCGCCTTGCTGCGACCGGGTCGATTTGATCGGCAGGTCTTGGTTGATCGCCCGGATCTGGCGGGGCGTAGAGCCGTTCTAGAGATCTATGCAAAAAGGTAAAGCTGGGGGAAGGTATTGATTTACAGGCGATCGCCATTCAAACCCCTGGATTTGGGGGGGCAGACTTAGCCAATCTGGTGAATGAAGCAGCCCTGCTAGCCGCCAGAAATCAACGGACTGCCGTAGCCCAAGCTGATTTTAAGGAAGCCATTGAGCGGGTAGTGGCGGGACTGGAAAAGAAAAGCCGTGTTTTAAATGAAAAAGAGAAAAAAATTGTCGCCTATCACGAAGTGGGTCATGCCATGGTGGGGGCATTGATGCCGGGAGGGGGCAAAGTCTCCAAGATTTCCATTGTCCCTCGGGGAGTAGGAGCCCTAGGATATACCCTGCGCTTACCGACTGAAGATCGGTTTTTAATGGATGAAGTCGAGTTTCGGGAGCAAATCGCAACCTTGCTGGGGGGACGGGCGGCAGAGGAGATTGTGTTTGATTGCGTGACCAACGGTGCATCAGATGACCTGCAACGGGCAACTGACCTGGCTGAACGGATGGTGATGACCTATGGCATGAGCCAAACCTTAGGGCCTCTAGCTTACGAACGCAAAAGCCGCAGTAGTTTTCTGGGCAACGGGGAACTAAATCCCCGCCGTAGTATGAGCGAGAAAACCGCCGAAGCCATTGATCAGGAAGTCAAAGAAATTGTGGCAGGCGCTCATCGACAGGCCAGATCGATTTTGCAGCACAACCGTGCTCTCCTGGATACCATTACTGGAAAGCTCTTGGCGACAGAAGTCCTGGAGGGCGAAGAATTGCAAGCCTTGCTGGATCAGGTACAACCAGGGTTAAATCAATCGGCGATTTAATGTGAAGTTGGGAAGCCCCTGCTGTACCCACAAGGTCAGCTTCGGGAGGATGTCAAGCAGTTTTATTGCTCGATTTCTAGACTCAGTACTCGGTCAAGAATTGAAAGGGCGGGTTCCTCTTGAGGGTTCTGCTCGAAAAATCTGATCAACTTTCAATGCCAGGTTCGGCAACTTCGGTGAGAGCAACCGTACTATCGGGCCCCAAATAACGCCCCCAGGGATCGGCCAAAGTTGACAGGATTCAAAGCATCAAGGGCAGCAGTGGGTTCGTAACCACAATGCACCATACAATCCGCACATTTGGGATTGCCACTGGCCCGTCCGTAGTCTTCCCAGGGCGTTTTGTCTAGCAACTCTTGATAGGTTTTGTAGTGACCTTCATTCATTAGATAACAGGGTTTTTGCCAGCCCAGAACGCTATAACTCGGACTACCCCAGGGGGTGCATTCGTAATTTTTTTCGCCGATTAGAAAATCCAGAAACAAGGGATTATGATTGAAATTCCACCGGGTTTGACCCCGTTGAAAGGGGGCTAAAATCTCCCGAAATAGGGCCTGGGTCTGTTCCCGCTGGAGGAAATGATCTTGATCCGGAGCCCATTCATAGCTATAACCTGGCGAGATCATCATCCCATCCAGGTGCAATTCGGCTAGGAAATCAAAAAATTCCTGGATTTCCTGTGGGTCAGTTCCGGTAAAAATAGTCGTATTTGTCGTGACTCGAAATCCTCTGGATTTGGCGGCTTTGATCGCCTGAATCGCAATTTCAAACACCCCTTCCCGGTCTACACATTGATCGTGTTTTTGCTGCAAACCATCAAGATGGATACTAAAGGTGAGATAGGCAGAGGGCTGAAATTTATCTAGACTTTTTTCTAGCAAGATGCCATTGGTGCAGAGATAGACAAACTTTCGGCGCTCGACTAACCCCTGAACGATTTGATCGATTTGGGGATGCAACAGGGGTTCGCCCCCTGGAATTGAAACCACCGGGGCACCACATTCCTCCACCGCTGCAAAACAGGCCTCGGGGGTAAGGTTTTGCTTGAGAATCTCCCCGGGGTGCTGGATTTTTCCACAGCCTGGGCAGGCTAGATTACAGCGAAATAGGGGCTCTAGCATCAATACCAAGGGAAACTTTTTGCGCCCTAGCAGTCGTTGTGTCACCAGATATTTACCGACGGCGATCGCCTGTTCAAGCTGAATAGCCATAATTTTCCTATCTTCCTCTCACCAATTCTCAAGTTATTGCTTACTATAGCAAGTCTCAGAAAAGCCAGATGATTTCTGGTTCTAATGGCACTGTGTCCCGTCAATTGGGTTGGATTAGTTGTAATCTTGTAAAATACTCAAATTTTTTAATAAACACCTTTAATGTCTCTGTTTGATTGGTTTGCAAATCGGCGAAAATCCTCTGCTATCAGTCCAGAACGCCAGGAACGGGAAATAGCAGATGGGCTCTGGGTCAAGTGCAAGCAATGCGATGCTTTGACTTATGCCAAGGATCTTCAGACAAACCTGAATGTTTGCCTGGAATGTGAGCATCACATGGCAGTAAGTAGCACGGAACGGATTCACCAACTGATTGATCCCAATTCCTGGACTCCGATCAATGCCGAAATTCATCCGCTTGACCCGCTGAAATTTCGCGATCGCAAGTCCTACAGCGATCGCATCCGCGACTATCAAGAGAAAACCGGACAACTGGATGCGGTTCAGACTGGAATTGGTCTACTGGAAGGGGAGCCCATGGCCCTGGGTGTGATGGACTTTCAGTTTATGGGGGGTAGCATGGGATCCGTGGTGGGGGAAAAGCTCACCCGCTTGATTGAACATGGAACCCAGGAACACTATCCTGTGGTAATTATCTGTGCATCGGGGGGGGCTCGAATGCAGGAAGGCATGTTGAGCCTGATGCAGATGGCCAAGATATCTGGGGCCTTAGAACGCCATCGGGATGCTGGTCTGCTCTATATTCCTGTGCTGACCCATCCGACCACCGGGGGAGTCACCGCTAGCTTTGCGATGTTGGGAGATGTGATTCTGGCGGAACCCAAGGCAACTATTGGCTTCGCCGGACGGCGGGTAATTGAGCAAACCCTGCGGGAAAAACTACCCGATGATTTCCAAACCTCTGAATATTTACTGGCCCATGGGTTTATTGATGCGATTGTCCCCCGCACCCAACTCAAGAAAACTCTGAAACAGTTGATTCAGCTTCATCGCCCCCCACTGAATGCTTTCCCGCCGCTGAATCAACCTCAATCTCGATCTCGGCAACTCACCCACTCTGATCCCTATTTGACCCATGCCCTGGGAAAACGAGATGGGGATCAACCCCAGGGATAGTTGGGATGAGCCGGGTATGAAACGAAAGTTTAGTTTTCAGAGTTGCCAATAATTCTTATAATTGGGTTAATAAAAACCTATTGGAACTGACTCAGATGGGTTTTGCAGATATGTCCATTGCAGAAATTGCAGAGGATTATAGCTTACCAGTTGAGGCCGTACTCAGTTTGTGTGATCAGCTTGGAATTGCCTACAAGCATCCTCAAACTCGTCTGGCACTCGAAGATGCCAAGGCAATTATGTCAAGAATCATTGCTAATCGCCAGCAACTTGATACTCATCAACCAGACTAAGTTTGGGTGAAGACTATGGCAGTTGATTACCTGGCCGTTGCAGCCTAGTGATTGCACCTCTAGTCATTGCCCATGGAAATTAGAATTTGACCGCTACGGCTTGACAGTTGCAGTTTGGTGATTGTAATGGCTGTACTAGCGTATTTTCTGACATTTTCCGAATAGAAATTAAGTTGAGTCAACTTTTTTAAGTGTTCCGTTATTCACTGAAGTTTTGAAGGAGAACCATGCTAAAACGATGGATTGGGATGGCTGTAGCCACTATTCTTTTCACCGTTCAACTCTGGGCTGGAGCAGCCAACGCCCTGGAGTTAACGGAAGAGTTACGCACGATGCCCTTGAATCAGCAGGGGGAAACCACCACCCTGAGTCTAAAAGAGATCAAGCAAGGCAAAAAACTATTTAACTATGCCTGTGCCCAATGTCATGCCCTGGGAGTTACGAAGACTAACCCGGATGTCAATCTGAATCCAGAAGTCCTTGCCAATGCCGTTCCCGCTCGGGACAACATTGCCTCTCTGATTGACTACATGGAGAATCCCACCACCTACGACGGCATGACTGAGATCGCCGAACTTCACCCCAGCAAGAAAAGTTCGGATATCTATCCCAAGATGAGAAATCTGACAGAAGATGATCTCTATGCGATCGCCGGGTACGTTTTGTTAGAGCCCAAAATTCGTGGCGATCAGTGGGGCGGCGGCAAGTACCTGCGTTAATTTGCTTTAATTTGGGCTGCCCTTTCGAGTTGATTCGACCAGAATAGGCTGACTGATAGAAGGACTTTAGACTTTTCAGGTTTGGAGAGGAGAATTGGCTCTCCAGGTTTTCAAGTGTATAGGATACACTCCCTGGGAAACCAGCTCGTTTCCAAACTTATCCCCTAAAGTCCAATTTTTATGGCTATATTTCCCCCATTTATTGATAATTTCAACATGCTACGTCAAACGTTTTGTTGTTTGCTCTCCCTGATTTTGTTCATCCTGACCAGCAGCCTTTGGGAAACCCCGGTGCTGGCGGAGGGTATAGATCCATCCGTTCGTCGGTATTTGGCCAGTGAACCCGTAGAAGTTAAAACCAATCTTCAAGGCAAAACCCAAGTATTTACCCCTGAGGAGTTGACTTCAGGGAAAGCTCTGTTTGATCAGAATTGTCTAAATTGCCACGCCCGAGGTCGGACGATTCCCTATCCCCAGGTACCTCTATCGTTAGCAGCGCTCCAGGGAGCAACCCCTCCTCGAGATAATATTGAGAACTTAGTGGCTTACTTTCGCTACCCCATGAGCTACGACGGCAGTGATAGTAATTACTGGTGTCGCGAAGTGCCTGAAAGCTGGATGAATCAGGAACAGGCGGAGCAGATGGCGGCTTACCTGATTCGGGCAGCAGAAACCTATCCCAAATGGGGCCAAGATATAGAAACCAATCCTTTTGCCATGTAAATCTGGCCATCTAGCAAAAGTTACGAACGGCATTAAAAAAGCTGCCATTGCTGGCAGCTTTCAGATAACTTTCAAAATCTAGCTAGAATTTACTAAAGTTGAAAGACAGTTTAAATCCTTTTACAGCGCGTTACCTCGAGGTAGAACCTCCTCAGGGAATACAAAACTTTCATGGGGTTGATCCGCTGGAGCCATCCAGGCTCGGATACCCTCGTTCAACAAAATATTCTTCGTATAGAAGGTTTCAAACTCAGGGTCTTCCGCTGCCCGCAACTCCTGAGACACAAAGTCATAGGCCCGCAGGTTCAACGCTAGACCGACCACACCAATGGAAGCCATCCACAGTCCGGTCA
>JAAURB010000080.1 GCA_012033335.1 Oscillatoriales cyanobacterium RM2_1_1 | reverse complement strand
ACCTAAAATCCCGTTTTCGGGACTGAAACATCTGTATGGTTGCGGTTCGGAGGCCGATTATCAAGGTCAGCGCGCAAAACCTAAAATCCCGTTTTCGGGACTGAAACCATCAAATACAGGAGTTGGTGGCACGGTGCCACCAACTCCAAACCCGTACCTCAAGTCATCAGCAAAGGCAAACCAAATTAAGCATCATCCAAAGCCGCAATACCCGGAAGTTCTTTACCTTCCAAGAGCTCTAGACTAGCACCGCCCCCTGTAGAAATGTGGCTCATCTTTTCACCCAAGCCCAACTGTTCCACCGCCGCCACAGAATCACCGCCGCCAATAATAGTAACGGTTCCAGTACCCGTCAACTCCGAGAGAGTCTGGGCGATCGCCTCAGTACCCTTAGCAAACTTCTCCATCTCAAACACCCCCATAGGGCCATTCCAGATCACAGTTTTGCAATCCGCCAAGGCATCCTGGAAGACCTTGACTGAATCAGGGCCAATATCCAAACCCATCCAGCCATCCGGAATCGCTTCCACGCTGACGGTTTGGGCGTTGGCATCGGGAGCAAAATTATCCGCGATCACCACATCGGTGGGCAACAACATCGCCACCCCTTTTTCCTTAGCCTTAGCCTCTAGAGACCGGGCCAATTCAATCTTGTCATCCTCCACCAGGGATTTGCCAACGTTCAAGCCCCGAGCCTTATAAAAGGTGAAAATCATCCCACCCCCCAGCAACAACTTGTCGCACTTATCCAGGAGAGCTTCAATCACACCAATTTTAGAAGAAACCTTAGAACCCCCAATAATTGCCGCCAGAGGCCGTTGGGGATCATCAATTGCCCCCTGGAGGAATTGCAGTTCCTTTTCAATCAAGTAGCCAGCCACCGAGGGACTGAGATATTTGGTCACCCCTTCTGTAGAGGCATGGGCCCGGTGGGCTGTCCCAAAAGCATCATTAACATATAGATCAGCAACAGCAGCCAATTCCTGGGTGAATTCCGGTTCGTTTTCTTCTTCTCCGGGATAGAAACGGACATTTTCTAACAACACCACATCCCCGTTGTTCATAGCTGCAACAGTAGCCGCAACCTCTTCCCCAATGCAATCGTTACACTTTTTGACTTCCTTGCCCAAAAGTTCTGAGAGCCTGACTGCCACTGGAGTCAAGCGCATGGATTCATTCACCTGACCCTTGGGACGACCAAAGTGGCTGGTGAGGATAACCTTGGCTCCTTTACCGGCCAAGTCATTAATCGTGGGCAGGGCCGCCCGAATCCGGGTATCATCAGTAATAGCGTCATTGTCAATCGGCACATTAAAGTCCGCCCGTACCAGTACCTTCTTGCCTGATAAATCTGCTGCTGATAAGTTTGCTATCGTTTTCTTTGCCACTGGACTAACCTCCACTATGATTCTTATGGTTCAATTTGAATGATGAATCGCAACTAAGTTTGGGCGGAACTAGTAACTGAAGAGAGGGCGTTGACCCCATCAATACCGTTCGTTGTAAACATTCGTCGTAAACATTTTACCGGAGTCTGTGTCTCGGAAGGACGTACTATGTTCAAGACAATTTTGTTTCCCGTTGACCAAAGTCGCGAAGCCCGTGAAGCTGCAGATGTCGCCTTGAACCTGGTCAAGATGTATCAGGCCAATCTAGTGATCCTTGCGGTAGTCGAGCCTGAACCAGAACCAGGCCAGGAGCCCCATTCTGAAACCATGACTTCTCCTGAAAATGTGGCCGAGCTGCTGGCAGAGGCCCAGGGAATGTTTCAGGACGCTGGAGTTGAAGTGAAAACCATGGAGCGCCAGGGCAAACCTGCGTTTACAATCTGTGATGTTGCCGATGAGATTGAGGCCGACTTGATTATTATCGGCAGTCGCGGCACCGGATTAACCGAACAGGGGCCAGCCGACAGTGTCACCAATCGAATTATTAACCTTTCGCCCTGCCCGGTATTGGTCGTTCCTTAACGGGGGTAACTTAACGTTAACAGCCCTAACATGGGTCACTAGTCTTTAAGTAGCTTGACGCAATTAATTAAAAGATTGATCGGAGGGTGAAGGGGGAAGTGCTCCCTTCCTGGGGCGAAGCCCCAAACCCCCTGCCATTTAAAAATTAATTACAACCACCTACTTAGATCGGCATTCATGAGCATTCAATGGTATCCCGGGCATATCGCCAAGGCAGAACGTAGCCTCAAGGAACAACTAAAGCGGGTCGATGTTGTTCTGGAAGTTCGGGATGCTCGAATTCCCCTGGCCACTCACCATCCCTTGGTCTCCCAGTGGATTGAGGGCAAGGGCCGGGTACTGGTGATCAACCGGGCGGATATGATTCCTGCCGAAGCCAAACACAAATGGCAGCAATGGTTTGAAGCTCAAGGTGAAGCGCCATACTTTACCAATGCCCAGCAGGGTCAGGGTATTGAGGCTGTTTCCCTGGCTACCCAACAGGCGGGAGAACGGATGAACCAGCGCCGCCGCAGTCGCGGAATGCTGCCCCGGGCGGTTCGGGCCGTGGTGATTGGATTTCCCAATGTGGGAAAATCTGCTCTGATCAATCGTTTACTGAAGCGGCGGGTCGTAGACAGTGCTAGACGGGCCGGAGTCACCCGTTCCCTGCGCTGGGTGAGAATTTCCCAAACCCTGGAATTGCTGGATGCCCCGGGGGTGATCCCCAGTCAGATTGAAAATCAGGACAATGCCCTGAAGCTAGCCATTTGTGAGGATATTGGTGAAGCGGCCTACGAAAATCAACAGGTGGCCGCCGTCATGGTGGATTTATTCAAGGGATTAAATCTGGAGCATAAGTTGGGCGATCGCTATCATCTGGTTCCTAGTTCTATGACGGGGGAATCCTACCTGCATCAACTGGCGGAGCAAAACTATCAAAATGATATTGAGCGGACAGCCAGACAACTCCTGAATGATTTCCGTAAAGGGTTAATCGGATCAGTGGCCCTGGAATTGCCGCCGATTCTAGCCAGCGACCCCTGACCAATCCGGGAGCAATATCGATATCATCCCTGGGTTGGAGGTGAAGCTCCAGGAAGGAGTGGGATAGGAGTCAGCCACGATCCCGAAAAAAATCCTGACCAACTATCCCAACAAAACAAGAAAAAAACAGGAAAAAAACATGAAGAGTTTTGTCATTTGTGGAGCAACTCTGGAGATTACTGGATAATAGGCAAATCCGTATGGGAGCAGTCGGCCCAGCTGTGTGATTGCTCAAGATATCTTTAATACTGATCCAAAATCCTGATCCAAATTTAATCTAACTAGCCCATGGGAATTTTAAGTCAGTCTCCTCCAACGGAATCTGAAACCTCTACCCGGATTCTCCAGGCAGCCCGCAAGTTATTTGCTCGTAAGGGCTATGATGGCACTACAACTCGGGATCTGGCCAAAATGGCAGGGGTCGCCGAGGGCACCGTCTTTCGTTATTTTCCGAACAAAAAAGCGATTCTAATCGAGGTGGCAACGGCAGGATGGGTAGAAATTCTCACCGATCTCCTGACAGAACTCAGTGAAATGGGGAGCTACAAAGCGGTAGCCCAAGTAATGCGACGACGAATGCTCAATCTCCATCAAAATGCTGACATGATGCGAGTTTGTTTCCTGGAAGCTCAATTTCATCCAGAGCTGCGCGATCGCATCCAGGCTGAAGTCATCGTCAAAATGACGGACGTAGCTGAAGCTTTTTTTGAAACAGCCATTGAGAAAGGCATCTATCGCCCGATGAATCCCCGGATTATTGCTCAGGTATTTCTAGGTATGTTTGCTGTGGCTGGATTCAGCTACAGCACAGTAATTGAACCTGGAGCAACCTCAAACACCATGCAGGAAATGGCCGAGGGATTAGCTGATATTTTCCTCAATGGTGTACTGGCTCCAGATTCTAACCCAATATCTACCCGGCCTTTGAGTTCTCCACAGACCTAATCTCAGGATCAAAAATTCCTGGCTTGCTTAATCCAGAGTTGTACTTGATCGATGGAAGGGCAGAGATCCCGTCGTCTCATGGTTGCCACATGGAGACGGAGAACTTGTTGATGCAAACGGTGCACTGGAATTTGAGCCAATTGAGTCACAGAACCCACTCCAGCATGGAGCAGCAAGCCACAATGACGACAACCAATACTGGGAATCTGAGCCAGATCCGCCATGGCGATCCACTTACTGATATCTCGGAGATTTACTTTTAGAAGATTTGCAAGCATCATTTTTTGAGCTTGGGTTCTCCCCCGTTCTAATAGTTGCCCTGTGGTCTCGATATTGTGAACTCTGAGCTTTTCCTGATTTTGTAGTGTCAACCCGGGAAGTTGATCGATAGACCAATCAGCGCGTTGTGAAATAGTTTGAGATGAGGGAACGAGCATGGCATCCTGATGATAGGTATAAGGTAAGTGAGAATTAAACGTGAACTGATTTTGTAGGATCAATATCAGGTTTTCTTAATGCATTAGTGTTGGGGATCATTCCAATAATAATGCGTTCGTACTTTTGATTTAATCCATAGGGGGGATGACAAAGTCTTTTGCAGTAGGAAGATTGTAGCAAGGTCTCCCAACGGATTAGTGTATAAATTGGTACTTGACAAATGGGTTATGAGATTTTCATCATCCACAATCTTTGGGAGATAGTCAGACTGTCAAGGATCGTTTCAGTTTAGCTCCTGGGTTGACTCTGGAAGTTGGGCCAGTTGGGCCTTGGCCCTTTGCCAGCGCACCTCCAATTCTGCTGGAGAATAGTCTGACATCGGGCGATCGCACCCCTGTTCAACCTGGGCAAAGCGCTGGACAAATCGGTGATTGGTTTCCCGTAGAGCCGCCTCCGGATCCAGGCCATACCAACGGGCCAGATTGATCACGACAAACAAAATATCCCCTAGTTCTGCCTGTTGGTGAGCTTTGTCATCGGTTTTGAGGGACTCTTCAAACTCCCCTACCTCCTCATGAAATTTCTCCCAAACCCCTGCGACATTTTCCCATTCAAACCCAGCGGCAGCGGCTTTCTGAGAAATTTTAAATCCAGCCATCAACGGTGGAAGTTGACGGGCATAGCGCTCCAGCCTGGATGAAAGGGTTTGGGTTTCCAGGGATTCTCCCTTTTCCTGAGCTTTGATTTGTTCCCAGGTTTCCCGAACTTGATCAATATCAATCATTTCAGCCCGGGCATCACCAAAAACATGGGGATGGCGACGAATTAGTTTCTCAGCAACCCCCTGGGCCACCGTCTGTAAGGAAAACTGTTGGCAGTCTTGGGCAATCTGGGCCTGGAGCACCACCTGTAGGAGTAAATCCCCTAGTTCCTCTGCGATCGCCTGAGGATCTCCGCTATGCAGGGCATCCACTACTTCATAGGCTTCTTCAATCACATAGGGAATTAGGGTTTGAGGAGTCTGGGCCAGATCCCAGGGACAACCGCCCTCGGGGGATCGCAATCGGGCAACCACTTCAATCAAATGCTGTAGGGCTACCAGGGTGGACGGCAGGGATTGAGACATAATCTTGGGACGCGAATGTTTTCGTCTTCCATTGTCCTCGATAATCTTCCTAACTATTAAGATGCAGATTGGAGATATAGATTGGCTGATCCCTGGGGTACATCCAGATAGTAAAAAATTCTGATGTACAAATGTCCAGTCAGGGTTTAGGTAATTTTATCTAATTTCATCAGGGGATAATCCTCGGATCTGAAGTTGAACCTGACCCCATACTTTATTTTCTAGAACTTTTCTTAAAGCCATTTCTAGAGCCATTTCAGACAGACAAGATTATGTCATTAAATCCTTACAAAATCAGGTAAAGTTGTTTAGGGAGTCTTGTTTTTTACTCGGATTTAATATACCATCCCTAAATGGCGGTAAAAAGTCTTGATTCTAACTCTAAAGCGCAATCTCTAAAGTGCAATACTAAAGTGTAATCTCTAAAGTGCAATAAATCACAAGTTACTGCTTTAATGGCTGATCTTCACCTTAAGATTCGCATCAGGAACGGTCAATTCTAAGCCTTCTACAACTTCATCCCCTGGAGACTTATATTTATGGTTTCATCAACCCAAGATTATCGTCATATCTTGTTTCGTGATGGGCAATCGAGCGTTGATTTAGATCAGTTACAAGAACTGTTTAAGATTGCTGCATTTTGGGCACGAGAGCGCCGCCGGGAAGATTTAGAAACTGCGATCGCCAATAGTGATCCCGTCGTTACGATTTGGGATGGTGAGCAGATGATTGGGTTTTCTCGAGGAACGTCGGACGGGATTTACCGCGCTACAATTTGGGATGTGGTGATTCATCCCGACTATCAGGGAGGGGGCCTGGGTCGAAAATTGGTTCAGACCGTATTGAGCCATCCAAAAATGTGTCGGGTAGAGCGAGTTTATTTGATGACTACCCATCAGCAAAAGTTTTATGAGCGCATTGGTTTTCAGTACAATTCCACCACTACGATGGTGCTATACAATCAACCCTTTGACTCCGAATTTTCAAGTTTAAGCTCAGTCAGTTCCGAAGTTCATTGACTATTGTCGATCTAAAGTGGAACAGCCGTCTCGGCTGTTTCCTCACAGGCAAAATTCCTACATCACTTGAAAATTCTATTAAAAAACCCTGTTTGTAAAAACAGGGTTTTTAAAGACCAATCACATATTTCTGCCATTCTTTGTTCATCCCACTCTTGACGTGTTTAGTTACTTCAAAGTAGAGGCTGCTATAGGGCTTGCGAGGAGAGTTTCGCAGGAGCATATCAGCTTCCTTGGGAGTCCGGCTACCTTTTCTGACATTGCAGCGAACACAGGCTGTCACCAGATTATCCCAGGTTTCTCCCCCACCCCTCGAACGGGGAACAACATGATCTAATGTCAAATCATCCCCGCCATAGCCACAATATTGACAAGAGTGCCCATCTCGGTGCAATATGTTTCTCCGGGTTAGAGGAATTTCTTTGTAGGGAACGGGGACATAGTGACGGAGTCGGATAACGGTCGGCAATGGAAAGTCAGGAAGAAGATATTTGCCATTATGTTCTACCTGTTCTGCCTTCTGCTTGAGTAATAAAACAACCGCTCTCCGCCAACTTGTAATATTCAGTGGCTCGTAAGAGGCGTTCAAGACCAGAACGTTACCCATTGACGATTACCATGTAATAGTTTTAACTTCATATTATAGCAATGTAGTCAACCCCGCCTTCTGGAATTGCCAGGTGCGGTTGAGGATAGGCTCTAACTTGACTTCGATTTGCCATAGGTTGTCCCAAATCCACTCCCCTGTAAATACCAGGGCCAAAGCCCAGTGGAATGCAGTCAATGTTACACTTCAGGTTACACAGTTACAATTTAAGGTAATTTACAATTTAAGGTAATTGGTGATCAGTATTTGAAGTTATCTAAGTAGCTTGATGCAATTAACTAGAAGATTGATGGGGGGGGTGGAGGGAGCGAAGCCCCAGAACCCCTGCCATGGGATAATCCTCAATTCCAACCACCTACTTGCAGTTAGTTTACAGTTATAAAGACGCAGTTAATTCATGGTTTTAACCGGGCTGACTCTACGTTTATCTGGAATTCCACACCTGATTCAAGGTTTGATTCAACGCCGCATTCCCCCCTTTCTCATCATTATTTTCTTCATGATGAACTGGGGAATCCTGGCTGGAAGTGCCCAAGCCGATGTGACTCCACCTCCATCTTCAACTTCTGTATCGATCCAGCCCTATCTAGATCGGGTGATCGACCAGGTGAGTGAGTTTCGTCTCGACAACGGCATGAAATTTTTGGTATTGCAACGGGATGAAGCTCCCGTTGTATCATTTCTGATCCATGCCGATGTCGGAGGCGCGAATGAACCGGATGGCAAAACAGGAGTTGCCCACTATCTAGAACACCTGGCGTTTAAGGGAACTGACCGGATTGGTACCAAAGACTACCAGGCAGAAAAACCCCTGCTCAATCAGATGGATCAACTGTTTGATCAGATTAAACTGGCTCAGGCAGCAGGAAACACAGAGCAGGTGGCTCAACTGATGGCTGAGTTTGAACAAACCCAGGCTGAAGCCGCCCAGTATGTCGATCAGAATGAATTTGCCCGGATTGTTGAACAGGAGGGAGGAGCCGGTCTAAATGCCACCACGTCAGCCGATGCCACCCAATACTTCTACAGCCTGCCGGCCAATAAGTTGGAATTGTGGATGTCCTTGGAGTCAGAGCGATTTCTTGACCCGGTGTTCCGAGAATTCTACAAGGAAAAGCAGGTCATTTTAGAAGAACGGCGACTCCGTTCGGAAAATTCACCCATTGGCCGAATGGTGGAAGCCCTCCTGGATAAATCATTTCAAGTTCACCCCTACCGTCGTCCGGTAATCGGCTATACGGAAGACCTGCAAAATCTCACCCGCCAAAATGTTGAGGATTTTTTCTCAACGTTCTACGTACCCAATAACCTGACCGTTGCGATTGTGGGGGATGTCGATCCAGGGCGGGTGAAAGAATTGGCCCAGGCTTATTTTGGTCGCTATCCAGCCCAGCCCGAACCCCCTGAATTGACGGTGGTGGAGCCTCCCCAAACTCAGGAGCAGGAGGTGACATTGCGGTTACAGTCTCAGCCCTGGTACTTCGAAACTTATCATCGGCCTGAATTCAACCATCCCGATACAGTGGTCTATCAGGCGATCGCCAACATCCTTAGCAGTGGTCGTACCTCCCGGCTTTACAAGGCCCTGGTAGTGGAGAAACAGGTGGCTTTAGCGGCGGAAGGCTTGAACGGCTATCCAGGAGACAAGTACCCCAATCTCATGCTTCTCTATGCCCTGACGGCCCCTGGCCATACTGTTGAAGAGGTGGCCGCCGCCCTCGATACTGAGTTGCAGCGGTTGAAAACAGAACCCGTTTCCCAACAGGAGCTCGAACAGGTCAAAACCCAGGCCAGGGCTGGACTGCTCCGATCCCTGGACTCCAATATGGGAATGGCCTTTGCCCTGATGGAATATGAAATCAAAACGGGATCCTGGAAAAACCTATTCCGGGAACTGGAGCTGATCGCGGCCATCACTCCGGCTGATATTCAGCGGGTTGCCCAGGAAACCTTCCGCCCCGAGAATCGGACGGTGGGTAAGTTATTGTCCGAGGGCCCAAATCCCTGAGGGATCTGGCCAAAAATCTCAAACTCAACCCTTAGAATAGCTCTGAATTCCTTTCAGATTTTAGTTATCTCTGATTCTGCTCACCTTTTCAATTTGCTTCCCCATGAACGCCAATTCCAAGCTGAATTTTCGCAAACCGCCCCAGTTCCTGGCGGTTCTAGTCCTGGTTACTTTTGCTGTAGTCATGTTGGGGCGATCACCTGCAGTAGCCGCCACTCCCAAACACTATGACCAACTGACATTCCCCCCGTTGCCCGAAATTCAACTGCCAGCCTATACTCGCTATCAGCTCAAAAATGGGATAACAGTTTACTTGATGGAAGACCACGAGTTACCGTTAGTGGGGGGGACAGCCTTATTTCGTACGGGTAGCCGGTTTGAGCCGGAGGATAAGGTGGGGTTAGCCAGTTTGACGGGGGAGGTGATGCGAACGGGAGGAACCCAAACTCGCCCCGCAGAGAAACTCAATCAGTTGCTGGAGCAAAAAGCAGCTTCCGTTGAAACAGGGATTGGTGATACGTCTGGCAGCGCCGGGTTTGGGGCTCTAGCTGAAGATCTAGATGAGGTGTTTGGCCTGTTTGCTGAGGTGATTCAGCAGCCGATCTTTGCCGAGGAAAAGCTCAATCTAGCGGGGACTCAGGAACGGGGCTCGATTGCTCGCCGCAATGATGATCCCAATCAGATTGCCGGACGAGAATTTCAGAAGTTGATCTATGGCCCAGACAGTCCCTACGCCCGAACCACGGAGTATGCCACCCTGAATAATATTTCTCGCCAGGATCTGATCGACTTTCATCAGCAATATTTCCAGCCTCAAAATATGATTTTGGGAATTGTGGGAGATTTTGATTCAGAAACGATGAAAGTCTTGATTGCTGATCGGTTTGGCGATTGGCAACCTGACGGTTCTGCCCAGGTTCCGCCCCTGCCTACCGTCAGTCCAGCCCATCAAGGGGGAGTGTTTTTTATCAGTCAGCCCCAACTCAATCAAAGCTATATACAGATGGGGCATCTCGGCGGAGAACTAGATAACCCTGACTATGCCGAACTCACGGTGATGAATGGCGTGCTGAATGGTTTTGGCGGCAGATTATTCAATAAGGTGCGATCAGAAAAAGGTCTGGCCTACTCGGTGTATGGGGTTTGGAGTGCGAGATTTGACTACCCAGGGACGTTTGTGGCGGGGGGGCAAACTCGCTCAGATGCTACGGTTGACTTTATTAAATCCGTTCAGGCGGAACTCAAGCGGATTCAGGAAGAACCCGTTCAACCCCAAGAGCTAGCCTATGCCAAAGATTCAACCCTAAACTCCTTCATCTTCAACTTTGAAAGTCCCAGCCAGACCCTATCGCGGTTGATGCGCTACGAATACTACGGCTATCCCGAGGACTTTATTTTTCAGTATCGCCGAGAGGTGGAAGCCACCACTATCGCCGACATTCAACGGGTGGCTCAACAGTACTTGAAGCCGGAGAATCTGGTGACTCTGGTGGTCGGCAATGACAGGGAAATCCAACCCCCCCTAGTCAGCTTAACCAAGCCCGAGAAAGTCATCTCGATTGATATTGCGATTCCAGCAGAACCCACTTGAGGGATTGTCCCGGGTGACTGAAGATTCATGAACGTATCTAACGTATCCATTAGAACCTTATCCAGCAGATTAACGTGCAACCAAAACTGATTATCCACGGTGGTGCCGGTAGTTCTCTAGAGAATAAAGGGGGATTGGCTCTGATCCGCAAATCCCTCTATGCCGTGATCGAGACCGTTTATCCTCAGCTTGTTCAGGGAATTAGTGCGGTGGCTGCCGTCACCCAGGGATGTCGGCTACTGGAGGATGAACCCCGTTTCAATGCGGGCACCGGCTCCGTTTTACAGTCTGATGGCCAGATTCGGATGAGTGCTGGATTAATGGATGGGGCGCTCCAGAGCTTTAGCGGCGTGATCAATGTCTCTCGGGTGAAAAATCCGATTGATCTGGCCCATGCCCTGCAAACAGCTCAGGATCGGATTTTGTCTGATCTAGGAGCAGCAGAATTGGCTCGGGAATTGCAACTGCCAATTTACAATCCCTTGACCGACCAACGGTTGCAGGAATGGCAAGCGGAGCGCCACGAGAACTTCCAACGCAAAATGGCTAATGTGCTGGCAGAACCCCCAGGTCGAGGAACGATTGGGGTGGTGGCTCTTGACTGTGAGGGGCGGCTGGCGGCGGGAACCTCCACCGGGGGCAAAGGCTTTGAGCGGATTGGACGGGTGAGTGATTCTCCCATGCCCGCGGGAAATTATGCCACCCCAGAAGCCGCCATCAGTTGCACTGGGATTGGCGAGGACATCATTGATGAGGGCTTTAGTGTGCGAGTAGTGGTGCGGTTGATCGATGGGATGCCCTTATTACGAGTTCTGGAAAAATCCTTTGCCGAAGCCAGCCAGCGTCAACGGGACTTTGGGGCGATCGCCATTGATGCAGAGGGCAATCTGGGTTGGGGAAAAACCTGTGATGTGCTGGTATCCGCTTTCCATGATGGCAGGCGCATGGGGGATAGCCTGGAGATGCAGCCTGGAACCCAGGTCTTTGTCGCGGCAGCTGAGGCATCCCCATTAGAATAAATACTTACCAGAATACCTACTCTGGGGAAGGGATAAAAACTGCGATCGCTCAGGAACAATTTGAAACTGGGCTGGGGTAGTGACCGTTATTTCCCCATCCGTATTGATGGAGTGGGGTTGATCGGTATAAATCTCAAATTGAGTTCCAGAGAAGGTCTGAATCCCAAACGCTCGGTTGTATTTGCCCCTAAATAAGGCCCAGGGAAGCATAAGGATTTGCCACCAATGCTGAATCTCCAGGCTGTAGAGATCCAAGCGACCGTCATCGATACTGGCATCATGGGCAATGGTCATCCCCCCGCCATAATAGCGACCATTGCCCACAGCAATTTGCAAGGTACGGGTCTGGTGAGCAACCTGATCGATCATAATCGTGGCTTGAAAGGGACGTGCCTCAAAGATAATCTCAAGCGCTACGATACCATAGGCGAGAATGCCCCATTTTTGCTTGACTTCCCGGGTCATCTGACGGGTGAGATTGACACTCAATCCCATACTCGCCACGTTGAAGAAATGTTTCCCATTCACTCGCCCCAGATCAATATTACGTTTGTAGTTTTGAGTGATCACCTGACAGGCTGCAGCTAATGACGTGGGAATATTCAGGGTGCGGGCTAGATCATTGGCGGTTCCCAGGGGAAGGATTCCCAGGGGCAAATGAGTCGTGACTAGACTGTCAATCACAGTATTTAAAGTGCCGTCTCCCCCGCCTACGATCACCAGATCAACCTGATGTCGATGGGCTTGAATCAACTCCGCAAAATCCTGGGGTCGATGGGGAAATCCCTGAATTACCTGCAATCCTGATGTTTGTAAATGATTCAATATCTGGGCAGAGGTCTTGGACTTAACCCGTCTTGCAGAGGGGTTTAACAGCAGGAGGGCTGTTTGGGGATGGCGGTGCTGAGGTGAAATTAAGGGTTGATTGATCACTGAGCTGTAATTGTTGTTTTGAAGGTCTTTTAAAGCGACCTAGGTGATAAAACTGTATAGGAATTATAGTGAAACAATTTGGGTATTCTAGTCGAGGGGTGAATCGGCGCAATTCTGCTAAATCCAGTTAAATCCAGTCCAGAGGGCTCTCCCTGAATTTTGGTTCAAAGTTAGAATTGAACTAATTTTCAACCAGGATATTGCGTTGTATTGCAACAAGATGACACCAGTCTGAAGTGTTTGCCAGAATAAAGGATTAACCGCCCTTATGCTTGAAACCTCAGCCCTTCAAGTCATTCTGCGATCTGAGTGTCATCGCCTGTCTATCCCATAGTCAATCCGACCCTTTAACCCCCCAATTCAATGAAAACCTGGTGCCTCCTTGATTCAGATCGTTGACCATTCCTTCCCTGCCATGAAAACAGTGCTCACGTTAAATTCGACTCTCCAAGATTTAACCCTTCACATTGCAGATCTAGATGCAACAGTTTCTACGCAGGCGATCGCTCAATTATTTGAAACGAGCCATCAAGTCCCAGGGGTAATTCTCAAACATGATGACGAATTTTTGGGGATGATCTCCCGGCGACGTTATTTTGAGTTTATGAGTCGGCCCTATAGTCTGGATTTATTTTTGGGTCGCCCCATTCAGATATTCTACCAGGTTGCTCAGGTTGAGTTTTTGACTCTAACCAGTCAGACCCCAATCACTACCGCAATCAAAAAACTATTTGACCAGTCCCGAGAACTGATTTATGAACCTATTGTAGTTCAAGGCCCGTTCAAAACCTATCAATTGCTAGATGTTTATGAGCTGTTGCTTTCTCAGCTTAAAATTCAAGATCTGATGGCAGAAATTACGCAGCAGTCCCAAAATCAACTGCAACAGCGGACTGAACAGTTAGAATGTACCATCAACCAATTACAGCAGACCCAAGCCCAACTGATTCAAACTGAAAAAATGTCCTCCCTGGGACAACTGGTTGCAGGCATTGCCCATGAAATTAATAATCCTATTAGCTTTATTCATGGCAATCTGTTCTATGGAGAACGCTATGTAAAAGATATCTTAGAGCTAGTCCGTTTGTATCAACAGCATTATCCTCAAGCTGTAGATGAAATTCAGAAGAAAATTGCAGAGATTGATCTGGAGTTTATGATTCAGGATTTTGCTAATATTTTTTCCTCTATGCAAAATGGTACGGAGAGAATCCGAGATATTGTTTTATCCCTGCAAAATTTTAGCCGAATTGATGAGTCGGGAATTAAGTGGGTTGATATTCACCAAGGCATAGACAGCACTTTATTAATTCTCAATGGCCGACTGAATGGCAATGGTAAACGCTCCGAAAAAATTCTGATCGAAAAGCACTACGAAGAGTTACCTCAGATTGAATGCTCACCGGGACAGATCAATCAGGTATTAATCAATATCTTAAATAATTCAATTGATGCTCTCGATCAGGCATTTAGTCATTTTAATGCAGCCCCAAGAGTTGACGATCCAGAGAAAGAATCCCATCCAATTTCTGCCGTTCCCACCATCAAAATTTGGACAAAAGTGATTGATCCAGATCGGATCGGGATCTGGATTTCTGACAACGGAACTGGCATGAACTTAGAGGTCAGAGAAAGACTATTTGATCCATTTTTTACCACCAAACCTGTTGGATCAGGAACGGGTTTAGGACTATCGATCAGCTATGAAATTGTCGTTAATCAACATCAAGGAACCCTGGCTTGTAATTCTGAATTGGGGCAAGGAACAGAATTTATGGTTGTTCTACCCATTGAGCAACCCAAAGCAAATGCTACCCTTGATTTGAATCGGGAGTCATCACTCTAGGATTTCACGACCCATCGCCACAGTGGATGGCTCTGCCCCTGCTTGCGAATCTGGAGCACCTGGCGCTCCAGACGAGCTTGATAAGCGGCAGGAAACCCCCGAAGAATATTGCGACTCTGCCAGACTAGAACTCCGGCGGTCATCCCAATGCACAAGCTCAAACCCACTGCGGGCAAGGGGTTATGGGCAATAGTATAGCGAACGGCTGTCCAAGTGAAATAGCTGAACCAGAGTTGTAGCTCAGAGCGAATCGCCCAGAGACTCAAGGGCGCAATGGTCAACCAGAGCAAACTCACCACCAACCAGCGCCCCAGAACGATCAATTGATGGAGCCGATGGGTCTGCCCTTGAAAGTCTTGATCATGAACCGGTGGATCGTGAGATGGCGGTTGAGAATCCATAATTGAGCTCCTGATCCGGGTTTAGTCTTGACCTTCAACCGCCTGGGAATCTGGAGTCATCAAAGCAGGCCGAACGGGATGGCGCTCCCGCCACCAGGCTAAGAGGGTGCTGGCAATAAAAATACTGGAGTAGGCTCCAGCGATAAAACCAATAATCAGAGCCAAGGCAAAATACTTCAGGGTCTCCCCCCCCAAAGGTAAAAATCCCAATCAGCGGCAGCATGGTAGTCAGGGTCGTATTGATTGAGCGGGCCAGGGTTTGATCAACGGCACTATCTACAGCCTCGGCGATCGCAATCCCAGAATTTTTGGTTAAAATCTCCCGAATCCGGTCATAGATTACCACCGTATCGTTGACTGAGAATCCGATAATCGTCAGCAAGGCCACCAGAAATAAGCTATCGACCTCAATTCCCGCCACCAGACCTAGAATCGAAAAGATTCCCATGGTGACTAAAATATCGTGGAACAGAGCCACAAAAGCGAACACCGCATAGTCAAACTGGAATCGAAACGTCAGATAAAGGGTAATCCCGGCAAATGCTACGAGCAATGCCTTGAGCCCTGAATTAAAAATCTGACGACCCAGGGTTGGCCCCACCGTGTCAATCTGGATGGAATTGGGATCAAAAGCCCCAATTGACTCGCTCAGGGCATTTTGAAGCTGGGAGCGCTCATCTACAGTCAGGGTTTTAGTGCGGACTGAAACAATCTGTCGATCCTGTTTGCGGGCATCTTTATCCAAAAGCTGTAGGGAACTCCCGGCCAGATTTTGCTCAGTCAGTACGGCCCGAACTTTGGTCAGATCAATGGGGCCATCACAATTATTGGGTTGACTGCAATCGAGTTCGAGTTGCAGACGAGTTCCCCCAATGAAGTCAAGGCTGGGGCGGAGGGGAGCCCGAATATCCGGGCGAGTCCAGGAAATCACCATTGCAATCAACCCAGCCAGGATAATCGTTCCTGAAATAGCCCACCAAAGCGATCGCTGCTTATTGACACTCAGCTTCATAGATAACCCCTACTTTAAACTTGACTTTAGATCCGACTTCAAATCTGGCTTGACATTTGGCTTTATACCGGGGCAGAACAGTTCTGGCTTACGGAGTTCTGGAAATCCAATCGCCGTGAATAGCAAGGTACGGCTACAGGTAAGGGCCGTAAACATACTGACAACCACCCCCAACCCCAAGGTCAGGGCAAATCCCTTGACCAACCCTGTACCCAACCAGAATAGGGCAATGCAGGCAATCACCGTGGTGACATTCCCGTCTAAAATACTGCTAAACGCCCGGTAAAACCCTGACTCCACAGACCGATAGAGGGTTTTTCCAGCTCGCAATTCCTCTCGAGTCCGCTCAAAAATCAGGACATTGGCATCCACGGCCATGCCAATACTGAGAATAAATCCAGCGATTCCTGGTAGGGTCAGGGTCACCCCCAAGAGATTAAAGATGGCCAGGGTCAGCAGGGCATAAACAATTAACGCGACATCGGCAATCAATCCGGGTAATCGATAATAAATCACCATAAAAATCAGCACCAGAATCAACCCCACCAGACCCGCATAGACACTGCGACGAATACTATCCTGGCCCAGGGTGGCCCCCACGGTACGATTTTCGACAATTTCTACGGGTACAGGCAAGGCTCCCCCTCGCAATTGCACCGCTAAATCATTGGCATCCTCCGCCGAAAACCGCCCCGTAATCACGGCATTACCTCCCGTAATCCCAGTTTCGGCAAATTCAACCCCAACAATCGGGAAGCTGATCAAGTCATCATCTAGAAAAATTCCAATGGTTCGACCCGTGCCCGCCAGATTTTTGGTCAAATCGGCAAACTTTTTCCCCCCTTCGGAGTTGAACCGGAGCGCCACATTCCAGTTCTCTCCCCCGGCGGGTTCAGCCTGGGCATATTGCAACTCTTGACCTCGGATTACAGGTTCCCCATAGAGCTTGACAATGTCAGCTTTGGCCTGTTCCAGGGACTTCAAAGACTGGGCGATCGCTCTGGATTACCCTCCTGACTTCGCTGTTCCAATTCTAGCTGGGTAAATACTTTGGCTTGCACCTGGGCCTGTAGCTCTTCAGCCGAGGTGTCCTGCCTCTGCTCCCGAAAGTCAAGCTGGGCTGTGCCCCCTAGCACTCGCTCCGCCTGGTCTGGATCACTCACCCCGGGAGCTGCACCAGAATTTGATTGTCTCCTACGGTCTGGACAACAGCCTCCGATACCCCCAAGCCATTCACCCGTTTCTCCACGACTTGCTGCACCGCTTCTAGGGTGGTTTGGTCAATCTTGGGAACTTCAGCCGAGGTTTTGAGCTCGATGGTTAACTGGGATCCCCCCTGTAGATCCAATCCCTGCCGCATCGGAATATTCACCAGGATCAGCACTGAGGCCACGACAATCACTAGAATTAGAATCAGCAGTTCACGTTGTTTTCGCATAACGCTAGACTTGACGGGTCATGATTTTCTGGACAGCTTCAGCAATTTGTTCGGGTTGAACAATTGTGAGTCGCTCTAATGTTCCATTGTAAGGGGTGGGAATGTCTTGGGAGGCTAACCGCAACACGGGAGCATCTAATTCGTCAAAGAATCGCTCAGTAATTGAAGCCACAATCTCCGCCCCAATGCCCCCCGTTTTCATACATTCTTCTACCACAATAACCCGATGGGTCTTGCGAATAGATTCACCGATGGTCTCTAAATCTAAAGGTTTCAGAGAAATCAGATCAATGACCTCGGGATCGTAGCCCTGTTTCACCATGGCAGGAACAGCTTGAGTGACGTGATGCCGCATCCGAGAGTAGGTTAGAATCGTCACATCTTTGCCCCGGCGAACTATTTCTGCCTGGTCAATGGGCACCAGGTATTCGTCTTCGGGAAGATCTTCCTTCAAGTTGTAGAGTAATACATGCTCAAAAAACAAAACCGGATTATTATCCCGAATGGCCGATTTCAACAATCCTTTGGCATTGTAAGGCGTTGAACAAGCGACGATTTTTAAACCGGGAACCCCTTGAAAATAGGCTTCCAATCTTTGGGAATGTTCAGCTCCTAACTGGCGACCGACTCCTCCCGGGCCCCGAATGACTAAGGGCATTGTAAAGTTGCCGCCCGAGGTATACCGCAGCATTCCAGCATTGTTGGCAATCTGATTGAAGGCCAGGAGCAAGAACCCCATGTTCATTCCCTCAATGACCGGACGCAGTCCAGTCATTGCAGCCCCCACCGCCAATCCGGTGAAGCTATTCTCAGCAATGGGGGTATCTAGAACCCGTAGATCGCCATATTTTTGCCAGAGGTCTTTGGTGACTTTATAGGAGCCCCCGTAGTGACCCACATCTTCTCCCAACACAAAAACCGAGGGATCGCGAGCCATTTCTTCATCCGTTGCTTGCCGCAGTGCATTGAATAAGAGGGTTTGTGCCATTAGGAGTTTTGATTATTTTGTTGTTGTGTTGTTTAGGACAGGCTATCATATCATGATTCTAGCTTTAACCTGGGAAGCAAATTGACCAGAATCAGGAGATCAAAAAACCTCACCCTATTTCGTCAGTAGCTTGACACCATTAACTTGACACCATTAATTAGAAGATTGATGGGGTGTGAAGGGGGCATTGCTCCCTTCCTGGGGTAAAGCCCCAGACCTCCTACCATTAACAATATAATTACAACCGCTTACTTACATCTATTTCATACAATTTCATACAATAGGGAACAGAAATTGTCCCGTACAACAAACGTGCTTAACTAGAGTACTTTTAACTAAAGTGGACTATTAAAGTGGACTATGCGAAAACCAATTAGAGGCTTACTCAGCATGTTGGTCGTCCTGGGAGTTCTATTCTTCATCATATCTGGAGACAGTTGGGGATTTTTGCCCCCAGCAGCTCGGCAGACTAGCACCAAAACCCGAGAGTTCTTTGGGAGCTTTTGGCCGAGTTGGTTAGAACCCCAGGATGCAAACCAGCAACGGGAGGATGATATCAAAAACCTGGGACAGTAGCTCCTGGAGTTGAGAGTGATCCTGAACTCCATAACGACCTGAATCTGTCGTGATGGTTGTGGAACTTGCGATGAAACTGGAGAGGGCATCTTCCCCAGCAAGATATCCTCTCCATAGACTTTCTAGCTATTTAAGGGGTTTATTTTTTCCCTAAATTGAGACAAGATACCGCCCAACAATTTTCTAGAAAATTTTTAGAAAAATTCTGGAATTGTCGGGCTTCGTGAATTCAACCTCAACTAGCATCCTGAATCGGCAAGGCCAACGGTAAAGTTGATCGTCAAGTCAGCCCCTTTCAACCTGACCTAATTTATTGGTTTATTGGTTCTTTTTCAACCAGCTAAACATGGAACGCAGGTCTTGACCAACTGCTTCAATCGGGTGTTCTGCTTCCTGGCGGCGCATCGCCGTGAATCCGGGCTTCCCAGATTGATTCTCTAGGACAAATTCTCGGGCAAATTGACCACTCTGAATTTCCTGGAGAATTTTCCGCATCTCAGCCCGGGTCTGCTCCGTTACAATTCGGGGGCCACGGGTATAATCTCCGTACTCTGCGGTGTTGGAAATGCTGTCCCGCATGGTTGATAGACCCCCTTCAACCACCAGATCAACGATGAGTTTGACTTCGTGCAAGCATTCAAAATAGGCAAGTTCAGGCTGGTATCCGGCTTCCACTAAGGTTTCAAATCCAGCTTTGATCAGGGCACTGAGCCCGCCGCACAGGACAACCTGTTCCCCAAACAGGTCGGTTTCTGTTTCCTCTCGGAATGTAGTCTGTAAAATCCCCCCTCTTGTGCCGCCAATTCCCTTGGCATAGGCCATGGCGCGATCGCGGGCTTGACCCGAAGCATCCTGATAAATCGCAAACAGGCAGGGAACCCCCTGACCCTCTTCATAGGTGCGGCGCACCAGATGCCCCGGCCCTTTGGGAGCAACCATGATCACATCAACGTTTTTGGGAGGAACAACTTGACCAAAGTGAATATTAAATCCGTGGGCAAAGGCTAAAACTTTTCCGTCCTGGAGATGGGGTTCAATTTCTTGTTTGTAGACTGTTTTTTGCACCTCATCCGGAAGCAAGATCATCAGTAAATCTGCTTTTTCTGCGGCTTCACTAACGGGATAAACGGTCAAGCCTTCGTCTTTGGCCTTGGGGGCTGATTGACTGCCGGGATACAGTCCGACGATCACATTCATTCCACTATCCCGCAGATTCAGGGCGTGGGCATGTCCCTGGGAACCATATCCAATGATGGCCAGGGTTTTCCCCGCCAAAAGATCCAGGTTGGCATCGGCATCATAGTACATTCGAGCCATGGCTCAGCATCTCCTTGCAGCAATTCTGGTAACTGTAAAACCTTCATCCTACCACGGGATTTAGAGGCTAAGTCTATTCACGAGTTAAACATTGGGCTTCCAGCACCACCAGATTGGGGGTTGCAAAACTGGTACAGGAATTCATTTTCTGCAACAGGAATGGAGGAGCCTGTTCTAGCTGTTGGGCAGTAGTTTCAGCCAGATCTTGCCATTGGAGAAACCAGGAATTCTCAGTCATGTATTCCAGTTCAAAGGCATCCCGCTCTAAGACAAAAAAATCAACACCATAGGTATCAATAAACCAGCGAATCACTTGGGGATCAGGACTATAATGGGCCTGAATTAAATCCCTAGCCCGCTGGCGAATTTGACGATAGTACCCCATTTTATAGGGGATAGCATGTTCCCAGGAGACCAATACGGATCGCTGGGCAAAGGCCGGTAAATTGTCGGCTTCAACAGCCAGGGAGGCCACCAAACTGGCTTTGGGTTGATTTTGTAGAAACAGATAAATCCCCGATTCAGCACCCACCAGGTACTTGCTGCGGGGAAAGGCATCCTTCCAGGCGAGCTTAGGGTAGCACACCAATAGAATGATCAACCCCACGGTAGTCACCCAGGGAACCGGAGAAAATTTCCCCCAAGCCTTGAATATCCCGTCCAAAGCCACTACCAGAACCATGGCCGTGGCGATCGCCATGACAATCCGCAAACTATGACTGGTATAGCGACTGGGTAGATACAGCTTAAACAGCACAGCATGGGCCAG
Organism: Oscillatoriales cyanobacterium RM2_1_1; assembly: GCA_012033335.1. Taxonomy (GTDB): domain Bacteria; phylum Cyanobacteriota; class Cyanobacteriia; order Cyanobacteriales; family Microcoleaceae; genus JBHJGO01. Next base: position 4,083 of record JAAURB010000080.1, on the reverse strand, counting down.
AAAAAACAAGCTAAACGATGAAACCAAAAGCCGCAGCAGGATTCCCAGCCTTCTGACTTTTGTGGCCAAGGGAAACCGTTGGGGAAACCGCAAAATAATAGGCAACAGAAATCCCAGGATCACGATCGGGGGATTCAGCGATAACTTGATGCCACTGCGACTATTTTTCAGCCAAAAATTCCAAAAGCTATTTTGATAGAAAAAGGCTGTTCTTCCCTGGTCGAGAAATTCTGGCATGGTTCGAGCCTCCGCTGCCGTTGCTGTGGGGCCAAATTCCCCCGACTGCCCTCCGTAGAGCCAGATAATACCCAGGGTAATGGCCAAACCAATGGCCAGCAGACGGTAATCCTCAGGGTTAGCAGATAGTCGCAATGGCCGGAAAGGTTGACTAGACTTCTGCCCCAAAGGACTATCCTTTGGGCCAACTTCTGGATCTGGCCAATCCAGCAAACCCAGACCCAAAATCCCGGCAGCAATTAACAACATCGGTGCATAAAATAACCCGGTCAACACCAGACTAATGGCTACTCCAACTTCAGACCGCCGCAGGAGATAGTACAAAAAGGCCAGAAATGTAGGGTACAAAAAGGCCGTACTGGTGGCCGTGACCAATTCCCCTTGTAACCAGAGATTTTGATTCAGCAGCAACGAACCGATGAAACCCATCAACGGAATTGGCAACAGTTCTAGGCCGATGCCAAAACAGTAAACCGTTGCAATCAATCCCAGGATCATCGGCAGGACTTTACTAGACATAATTGGCTCTAGGCCAAGTTGATTCATCAGCCAATAGGTGGCGATCACACCGGGGGAGGTGATTGACTGATAAAAATCGGCAATCAAATCATCAGGAAAGAGTTCAGGGTCAACAAATCGCTGCATCCAGAACAAATGCTGCCGAGCATCATCCATAATCAGGTAATTGCTGGCAAATGAGGCTTTGAGGGCAGGCAGGGCAAAGCCAATGGAGAATACCAGGCTAAGGATAAACCAGAATAGGGTAGGGACACCCAGTAAGTTTGACCCTGGAGCCAGTAACAATTGATGCAAACGTTGGCGACGCATTCTGATTGAGCGGATTGAGCAGTTACAGGGATTTCTGATCCCGTGGGGTACGGATTTGGCAGTTGGGAGCGCGTTACGTTTCCAACTTCCATACTCCAGTAGTGTGAGAAACGCTATATCAGTTGTTGATCTTCTGATTATCTACCCTTGGGATCATAGAGTAAATAGACTGGAGCAACCGAGGCGGATGCTTCCCCGTAGGCCAGATGCCTACACGAAAGGATTTTTGTCTTGTTTGATCAAGGTTCCTGAGATTTAGATCATCTGAACTTTGTAGTAGTGTTTGTCACTATGATTGTAGAAATGTAATGTGGTAAAAAGTTCCAGAGTGTAGTCAAGCGGTTAATAGTATGACGTTCAAGATTGGCATTCAAGATTGACGCTGAAGATGAATCGATGAAATAACATGTATGAAATAACATGTATGAAATAAATTCAGCTATTCGTTAACTCAGGCGTTTATTGATTCAGATGTTTAATTCGGGTTGCTCGTCCCTACTGAAAGTTGATCTATTGCATTGGGAGACCCTGTGGTGAAGATTTTAGTGACTGGCGCGGCTGGGTTCGTTGGCTTTCATCTTAGCCAGCGATTATTAGAGCGTGGAGAGCAAGTTGTCGGCATTGACAATCTGAATGATTACTATGAAGTATCCCTCAAGGAAGCCCGACTGGCCCAATTGAAAGACCTGAAGGGCTTCAGTTTTCAAAAGCTGGATCTCGCTGATCGGGCTGGGATGGCAGCCCTATTCGCGCAACAGCAGTTTGATCAGGTGGCTCACATGGCTGCCCAGGCTGGGGTGAGATATTCTCTGGAGAATCCCTACGCCTATCTTGATAGCAATTTGATTGGGTTCCTGAATATTCTAGAAGGCTGCCGCCACTCAGAGATCAAGCACCTGGTCTATGCCTCCTCCAGTTCGGTCTATGGTACGAACAAGAAGATTCCATTTGCGGTGGAAGATAATGTTGACTACCCTGTCAGCCTCTATGCCGCCACGAAGAAATCTAATGAGTTGATGGCCCACAGCTACAGCCATCTCTATCAAATTCCCACCACAGGCTTGAGATTTTTTACGGTTTATGGCCCCTGGGGTCGCCCGGACATGGCAATTTTCCTGTTTACAAAAGCCATCCTGGCAGGAAAACCGATCAATGTTTTTAATTATGGAAAAATGCAGCGGGACTTTACCTATATTGATGACATCGTTGAAGGGATCATTCAAACACTACAGCGAATTCCTCAGGCTGAAACCGATGCAAATTCGGGTACAACTGCCCCCTACAAAATCTACAACATTGGCAACAATCAACCCATTGAACTGGGGCGCTTGATCGAAGTTTTAGAAGATTGCCTGGGTCAGAAGGCCGAGAAAAATATGCTGCCAATGCAGCCCGGAGATGTGCCCATCACCTATGCAAATGTGGATGCCCTGATCCGAGATGTGGGCTTTAGTCCCAGCACTCCAATTGAAGTTGGAGTTAAGAAGTTTGTTGATTGGTATCGCAATTATTACAAAGCGTAAAGTTTCGATAAATTTCAGGTTGGGTTTACCGCCCGCCTCAATCCAAACACATTGGGCAATAGCGATATAATGAATGAAAATTGACCTAGTTTAATCCAGGAAAGTTTTTATTATTCTATCAGCTTAAATCTATGCTGGATGCCATCATAATTCTATTATTTGTTATCGCAGGGGCGGGAACCGGTTTTTACAGCATTGAATTGTTGCCCGCTTCTGTGCTGGAGCAGGTGACCAATATTGAGGGTCTGCGCTCCGTCACTGCTGCCTTTACCGCTCTGATCGGGGGTGTATTTGGGTTGGTTGTGCAAACCACCTATCGTCGCCTAGAGGAACAAATTCGCCAGATGCCCCTAGATGTGCTTCTGACCCGAGCCATTGGTCTGGTAATTGGCTTGTTGGTGGCTAATTTACTTCTAGCTCCTCTGTTTTTATTGCCGATTCCTAAGGATTTCGGTTTTATTAAGCCCTTAATGGCGGTGCTCTCGAGTACGATGCTAGCCTTTACCGGGGTGAATCTGGCGGACACCCATGGTCAAGCGGTATTGAGACTGATCAACCCCAACAGTTTGAGCAGTTTACTGGTGGTGGAGGGAACCCTCGAACCCACGTCTGCCAAGATTGTAGATACCAGTTGTATTATTGATGGCCGGGTTGAAAACCTGATGGAAACTGGATTTCTAGAGGGCAAGATTCTAATTCCCAAGTTTGTCTTGGCGGAACTGCAACTGATTGCTGATTCTGCCAACGATCAAAAACGGGCAAAAGGGCGGCGGGGTCTGGAGATTCTTAATCAGATGCGGGACAATTACCCCGAGCGGGTTCAGATTCATTCTGCTGACTACAAGGATGTCTCAACAGTTGATGCCAAATTAGTTCGATTGGCCCAGGAGATTAATTGCACCTTACTGACAAACGATTATAATCTCTCCCAGGTCGCAACGGTACAGCAAGTTCCAGTGCTGAATATTAATGATCTGGTTCAGGCAGTACGACCGAACTATTTACCCGGCGATCTGCTGGATTTAAAAATTCGCAAGGAAGGCAAAGAGCCCTCCCAGGGCATCGGCTATCTAGAAGATGGCACGATGGTGGTGGTTGAATCGGGGAGTGAGTATGTAGGGGATCAAGTGCGGGTGATTGTCACCAGTTCCCTGCAAACCTCCGCCGGTCGGATGATCTTTGCAAAACCCGATGGACATTCGGTAGCAGCCCAGGGCGGGTAAAGCGTTTAAGCCTGACTTTAGGTTGACTTTATATCCGATCAACCCGATCAAAATTCTGTGGAACAGGCATCTTGCCTGTAAAGCCGCAAAATCCCTCTCCTCCTCGATTGACTCAAGAATTGACTCAAAAATCTACCTAACAATTCTGGCGTTGCTGAATGATGCAATGAATCATTGCGGAATCGGGACATCCCAGAATTTGAGGTAATGAAGTAGCAACCGAATCGAGTGCTTCAGCATTTCTACGGATTTGGAATAACAGAGCGTCTTGC
>JAAURB010000007.1 GCA_012033335.1 Oscillatoriales cyanobacterium RM2_1_1 | reverse complement strand
CAAGTCGGGAGAAGGGGAACAAGAAACTCCGACTCCCCTCTCCCAGTTTGGGAGAGGGGCTGGGGGTGAGGGCAAAACTGTCGATATCAAACTCACCCAATTCCTGCCCTCCCTCGCCGAAGTTCCCACCAAAGAACTCGAAGCCATTCGAGAACGCGCCATCCGCAGCGGCTTTGACTTTATTGACTTCTGGGTGATCGACTTCAACTGGCAACCGGGCAAACCCTTCACCCACGACTGGCAAGACTACCGCACCCGCAAAGACCGTAGCCTCAAAACCATCAGCGATGCCGCCTACACCTATCCCGCTCCCGGCAAATACATTCGCCTGCGTCAAAGTCGTCGATACCTTCGGCTGCGATACCTCCATTACAGTAGAAGTGGAGGTCTAACCTAATGCCTGCTAGAGACTTTTACCACGATGCAATCAAGACAGCCCTGATTAAAGATAATTGGGTGATCCTTGCCGACCCTTATCGTATTCAGTACAAAGACGTTGACTTATACGCCGATCTCGCTGCTGAACGACCGATTGCAGTGGAGCGCGAAGGACAGAAAATCGTGGTTGAGATTAAAAGTTTCGTAGGACGCTCCTTAATAACAGACTTTCATCTGGCATTGGGGCAATACAAAGTCTATCAAATGCTCCTTCAAGAGACTGCGCCTGAGTATGACCTCTACCTCGCCATTGATGACATTACTTACAACAACTTCTTCAAACGTGAAGGCATTGAGTTCTTAGTTCGATCCAGTCAAATCAAGTTTTTTGTGGTCAACATTGATGAACAGGAGATTGTGCAATGGCTAAGCTAACTCAGTATCGCCAAATCATCCAAAAAATTCTGACCGAATATCGAGATTGGGCAGCAGGCTCAAATCAAATTGGTGTGCAAGAATGCATTGCTTTTGATGAAGAACGTGATCATTACTTCTGGTTTAGTGTCGGATGGAATGGCAAACAGCGTGATTTCGGGGTGACGGTCTATCTTCGCATAGAAAACGACAAAATTTGGATTGAAGAAGATTGGACAAAACAAGGCATCGCCAACGACCTACTGGAGGCTGGAGTTCCTCCTGAAGATATTGTTCTGGGCTTTCAGCATCCCAGCAAACGCCCGCTCACCGAATTTGCAATTTCGTAACCTATGACCTCAACCGCCCTCAATTCCACCATTCTCGAACCTTTGTTTGCACCCTGGGCAGAACCCAACGCCCACCGAGTCCGAGCCGAAAAAACGGGCGATCCAGCCGTGATTGTGCAGGGACGCAGAGCCTCCCCCATCGATCTGGTCAGCAACCTGCGCTCCGCCATGCGAGACTGGCGCGAAGCCTTCTACATCGGAGCCAGCAACACCACAATTCAACTGCTGAACCATTGGTTTGGTCGCGCCCACCGCCAAACGACACCGAGCGGTGAAGAGTTTGAGTTTCGCTACTACTTTTGTCAGCGCGAGGAGATCGAAACCCTGATCTACCTCAAAGAAGTCCGCCGCCTGGAATCGCTCTCCCAAATCATCGCCGAATTTGGCGGCGCAACCGCCGAGCTGCAAGCCCTCGGCATCACCGAAGACGAAGATAGCTGGAGCCGCTACGCCTTCAAACTCGCCACAGGCGCAGGCAAAACCAAAGTCATGAGCCTCTGCATCGTCTGGAGCTACTTCCACGCTCTACGCGAATCCGACTCCGAACTGGCACGACACTTTGTCGTCATCGCCCCCAATCTCACCGTCTACGAACGCCTCAAAGATGACTTCGGCAACGGGCGCGTCTTTGACACCGATCCGCTGATTCCCCCCGAATGGCGCGGCGACTGGAATCTTTCCGTGGTGCTGCAAGACGAAGCCAGCGGCGCAGCCACAGGCGGAACCCTCTACCTCACCAACATTCACCGCCTCTACGAAAAGCGCAGCAAAAAAGCCGCCGATGACGGCTACGCCTGGATGGGGCCGCCCGTCTCCAAGTCCAAAGCCCTCGATACGGGAGCCGCCTTGCAGGACAGAATTACCAGCCATCGCCGCGTCATGGTGCTAAACGACGAAGCCCACCATGTCTGGGACTCCGGCTCAGCCTGGAACGAAGCCATCCGCTCCCTGCATGAAACCCTGCTAGCCCGCAGCGGTGGCAAACTCGTTGCCCAACTCGACTTCTCTGCTACTCCCAAAGACAACAAAGGACTCCTGTTCAAACACATTGTTTTCGATACGCCCCTCGGTGAAGCCGTCGATGCGGGCATCGTCAAAACGCCTCTCATTGGTCAAGCCAGTCGCAAACTGGTCGAACAAGCCGATGACAACGCCGCCTACCGTTGGGAACAGCACTTACTCCTGGGCTACGATCGCTGGAAAGCCAGCCGCAGCGAATGGGAATCCAGCGGCAAGAAACCCCTGCTGTTCATCATGTGCGATGACACTGATGCCGCCGACCAAATTACCCAACGCTTCAACAGCGATCCGCTCTTTGAACAACTCAACGGTAAAACCATCAACCTGCACACCAATCTCAAAGGCAAACTCAAAAAAGTCGGCAGAGGCAATAACGCCCGCTACGAGTTTGTTGAAGACGAAAAAGCCATCAACGACGATGACCTCAAAGCCCTGCGTAAACTTAGCCGCGAACTGGATAGCAATACCAGCCCCTACGTCTGCATTGTCTCGGTGCTGATGCTCCGCGAAGGCTGGGATGTCCGCAACGTCACCACGATCGTCCCCCTGCGCCCCTACAGTTCCAAAGCCAATATCTTGCCCGAGCAAACCCTCGGTCGAGGCTTGCGTCGCATGACTCCCCCCGGTCAAGCCAGCGAACTCGTCACTGTGATTGAACATCCTGCCTTTGCCAGTTTGTATGCTCAGGAACTCGCACAAGAAGGATTGCCGATTGAAATTGTCGATCGCGTCCCCGCCACCACCATTTCCATCTTCCCCGATGAAGCCCACAAAGACGTAAACCAGCTAGACATCCAGATTCCTACCCTCACCGCAGGCTATCGCATCGTCCCCAAACTCGAAGGACTCACCCTGCAAGATGTCAAAAAAGCCTTCAAACCCTACAAAGCCCTACCGTTAAGCAAACAAGGCAACAGCGAAATTCAGTACGAAGGGCGACACCTTTTCACCGGCGAAGTCATCCAAAAACTGCAACTCAATTTGCCCTTACTAGAATCAGGGATTGGAGCGGTTTCCTACTACGTCAAACAACTAGAAACCATCTGCAAACTGCGAGGACTTCATGCGATTCTCGCCCCCCTGATTCAGACCTTTCTAGAAAGCATTCTGTTTGAGCAAAAAAGCACCTTATTCGATCCAGCCCTCGTCGCTCGTTTAGCAGACTCCGATGTAGGTGAACATCTCCGGGCTGTTTTCGTGCCCTTGATCCGCAGTCGCACCACCGCCACCGAAACCCGCTTAGCCGGATCAGCCCCCAAATCTCTCAACACCTGGAAACCCTATCAAGTCACCCTCAGCGAACGCCGTCCCGCTCTAGAAGCCAACAAGACGCTCTTCAATCTCGTCACCTGTAACCGTGAACTAATTGATGATCCTTTAACCACTCAGCTTGTGGTGATATCAGCCTTGCTAGGGGCGATCGCTTTGATCTCAAGCTCAGTCAGAGTCCTGATGTAATTAAGGATTTCACCCCTGGGGAAGACTTGATCGGGCTGGGAGATAATCTGCAATTCTCAGCCCTTTTTGCTCAGTGTTCCCTGAAATCATACATTCTTTGCATTTTGTCAATGCGTCAGTTCTGCTGGTGTTGATTGATGGGTTGATTGAGTTATGGGTTCGAGGTTTTATCTTTCTTCTAAACTGTTATTGAGGAAATGATTAATAGTTTGAGCAACATTCTGCTGCTCTCCAGAAGAGCCTGCAATTTCTAGCGGGATTTTATCGCCAGTTTTTAGCTTCAAGTAAGTGACATAAACCGAATCTCCGTCACTATCAGTCTCCTCAATCATTTCTACTATTTGAATCTCTTTTAACATTTTTCTCCAAGTTTCTGACGCAAAGACATTTCTTTGTGTCAGACACATCTGCTCCAACTTTTTATCAAAAATGCACTCGATTTGCACTTGCTTTTTGAAGAAAAGCCATAGAAGTATACCACCGACTAAAATAAATACACCTCCAAATAATGCGTAAAACCATACATCATTTTGCCAAATTTGTAGGGATTCCTGTCCAGAATTGGCTAAAAAGTGATTGATTTGATCCACATTCCTGTACATTGCGTTTACACCAAACCTTTGGGAATAGGGAGTTAGGGAGATATTTCCAGCTTGAGTATTCAAAGTAATGCTATAAATATCGTCGCCATCGGCATCTGAACCAACATAAACTTCAGCCCCTTGAAGTTGCACGGTGCCATCGGCATCTGAACTAACAGCAACTTCAGCCCCTTGAAGTTGCACGGTAGGCATTTCAGTTGTATGCTTGCCTAATAAGCTATAAACACTGATTTCACAGGCTGCTTGCGTGGGCTCAACCCGATCACATTTCAAGGTTGTAATCCTAGCCCGATAAATGAGTAAAGACCCACCTATTCCTATAAACAGGGTAGAAGATAGAATTCCTAGAATTGCATATAATAACGGAAAAGCTACCTTTCGGTTCAGTTTGAGCTGGGTGGGGGATTGTTCGGTAATATACATGGAGTGTGTTCCTAATTTCAAATAAAGCTTCTAGGAATTAATCATCCTCAGGGCTAGAAATTATGATTTTTATACAGAATCTCACGTTAGACAACTGATATTAGACAACTAATGCTAGACAATCCAGATCTCCGAGCGCCAATTGCTATGAGTTTAGGGGCGATCGCCGGGGCGCTGACTCGGTATTATCTGGGTCAATGGGTGACCCAATCAATTGACAGCAGTATTCCGCTTGGAACTTTAGTGATTAATCTCAGTGGATGTTGGTTGATGGGATTTATTACCACCCTGGCAACCCGAAGAATACTAACTAGTCCAGATATTCTGTTGCTGATCACCACTGGATTTCTGGGTTCATACACTACTTTTTCATCCTATGAATTAGAGGCTGCTGAACTCTTTGAAGCCAACGTTGAATCTGATTATTTAAGTGGGCTAAATGGGGATTTGCTCTATTGGATAGGAAGTCCATTGCTGGGTTTGTCCAGTTGTCTGGTAGGTGTGGGATGCGCTCGGATAATCAGTCTTTCGCGACCTCTGGATTGATCAAACTTTAAGTTTTTTGGATAACTATTCCTGACTACTCTGCTTATGAAGGGATAGCATCCTGGAATTCTGGCTTGATCGATTCTAGTATCTGATAAGGAGTTTTTTCCATGCCCAGGGAATGATAGGTTTTTTGAGCTACCTGATTTTCCTGCTCTACATATAATCTCAATCCACAAATTTGAGGATTCTCCTGGGCCAGGGATTGAACATACTGATAAAGGCTTTTAAATACCCCTTGCCGACGAAAATTCGGCTTCACATAAACACTTTGAATCCACCAGAATAGACCATTGCGCCAATCGCTCCATTCTGAGGTAATCATCAGACAGCCGATGACGGTTTGATTTTTTTCAGCCACTAAATAAAAGCCAAAATGGGGATTTTCAATTAGAGTTTTGATGCCTGAAGTAACCTGCTCTGGCACCAGAATTTTATTCTCAGTTTCCTGGGCGATCGCACAGTTAAATTCGACTAATTTCGCCACATCCTGAAGATTGGCCGGGCGAACGGCTAAATTCTCAAAGATTCTAGTCTGAATGGTTGGATTTTGAGGGGACATAATCAACTTCTGAATTTAAAATTCTCCAGGGGATTGAGGGCTAGCACCCAAATCTGCATTCAAGATCGTATAGCTGCCAAAAATCTTCAGGGTCTCTGTGTAGGAACTTAACTCAGCCAGAGCAGCTTGAACTTCTGCTGACTCAACATCCGCCTCAATATCAATGAAAAATAGATAAGTTCCAAAGGATTGCTTGGTCGGTCGAGACTCGATACGACTGAGATTAATTTCCCGTTGGGCAAACGTCTGAAGTGGCTTGACCAAAACCCCGGGCACATTGGCTGGCAAACTAAATGCTAGGGACGTATGACTTCCCCCCAGAGAGGGTTTGAGACTGACCACCCAGAATCGAGTACAGTTGTCTGGATAGTCATTAATATCGGGGGCTAGCAGCGGAATTTGATACAGTTGACCAGCTCGGGGCGAGGCGATCGCCCCCATACTGCCCTTGGGATCTAGATGTTGGATGGCTTCTGTGGTTGAGCTAGAGGCAATCAATTGTACCTGAGGGAGATGCTGATCCAGCCATTTTTGACATTGACCCAGGGCTTGGGGATGGGAATAGACCTGTCGAATCTGGGATAAATTCTGAGCCCACGATAGCAGAGCATGGGAAATTGGCAATTCTAACGCCTGGTGAATTTTTAGCGTTCCCACTTGCCAGAGAGTATCCAGGGTAATGGCTACACTGCCCTCAATGGAATTTTCCACCGGAACAACGGCTAAATCCACCGTTTGTTGAGCTACGGCCCAGAGTGTTTGGGCAATACCAGGGTAAGGGCAGAGCTTAATCTCAATTGCAGATCCTCGCCGTAGATGTTTTTTGTAGATGGCAGCAGCGGTTTCGGCATTGGTTCCCCTTGGGCCAAGATGGGCAATGGAGAGAGACATAGGTAAGGGCTCTAGAATTTCACTCAACAGGTTTAGCGGCGAAAATTTCACCAGGGATCACAGCAGAATCTTGTCACAGAATTTTCATCACAGGGTTTTCATCACAGGGTGTCATATTTCTTTACTCAAAATTTATCAATTGATTCAGTATGATGAAGAGATTGCAATATAGAAGTTAGGCTTTAGCATAGCGCTGAACCGTGTATAAACCGTACTTGAGGCGGAGAAAATTCTATTAATTTTTATTAAAATATTATATAGACGAAAGTTATCAGGTTTCACATTGAATTGCCCATGAAAGTTCAGTTTAGCGGATCCCAATCAGTCGAACTCAATGTTCCGGATGAGGGCGTACCTATTCAACATTATCTGCGTCAGCCTCATCGATTGGTTTATTCCCTGGTGGATCCCCAACGTTTAGAACAGCTTGACCAGGATTGTTTCCGGCTAAAGATGCGCCCCATCTCATTTCTCTCTCTAGCCATTCAACCGACCGTGGATCTCAAAGTTTGGGCATTGTCGGATGGAACCATTCGGCTGAAGTCTGTGGGCTGTGCTATCCGAGGAGCAGACTATATCAATCAGCGATTTGCCCTTCACTTGTTTGGTCGCCTATCACCCCAGCAGGTTGATGGAATGACTCAGCTCAAAGGGTTAGCCGATATCACCGTTGAGATTGAATTGCCTCCGGCCCTCTGGCTGACTCCTCGTCCCCTGATAGAGACGACGGGAAATCATTTGCTGAAGGGAATTCTGGCAACTGTCAAACAGCGGTTAGCTCATCACTTAATCCTGGATTATCGTCGTTGGGTGAGGGAACAGCCAGAGCAATCTCAATTGGCGGCCCATGGCCAGGTTCATTCTGAATCCACATTGCCTGCTTAGGAATTTACAAATTTTACAAAAAACTTTACAAAGAAGAGAGTCTTAGTGTTATTCCCGCTGATACCAATTCTCTTTAATATTGCTACAGATAGGAACCTGGAACGCAAGGCGCTGCGGTGTACTGTGGTTTTTGGCTATGCCGATTTTAAGAGTTAGTATCAGGTACACATCCACCCTGATCAGCTACGTCAATTGGGATTTGATTTCAACGCGGATCCCTTCATTTCATTTCACCAACCATTTGTGATGGCAATACGATTCCAACAGCTCAGCCTTCAGGCTGAGCTGACAGGGTTTAAAGGATTGGCGATGCTGGGGAGAGGGGCCATGAATTTGCAGAGCGTCTCGGTGCTTTTGGGTTCCATAGCCTTTGTTTTGAGCTAGGTCATATTCTGGATACTTAAGGGCCAAACGAACAATTAATTGATCCCGCCAGACTTTTGCCACAATACTGGCTGCTGCAATGGAGATGGCATGGCGATCGCCCTGAACCATCGTGGCTTGAGGGATGGCCAAACCCAAAACTCGCTGGTTGCCATCAATCAGACACAGATCAGGTAAAGGCTGGAGTTTAAGAATGGCCCGCTTCATCGCTAACAACGTGGCCTGGAGAATATTCAAGCGATCAATTTCATAGACTGAAGCCAGACCAATTTTACAGTCTAGGGCGATCGCCTGAATTTGAGCGGCTAGCCGTTCTCGCGTTCCCGGAGTTAACTGCTTACTGTCCTTTACCCCCAACTGGGCTAGTTGGTTTTGCTGAGTCGGAGATAACAGAACTGCAGCCGTTACCACTGGCCCAAATAAAGCACCCCGTCCCACCTCATCTACCCCGGCAATCTGCATCAGCCCTCGAGAGCATCGGCCACCGAGACTTTGATCCGGATTCCCCTCAGTCATCCTGACTAGCAGAAGAGCGACGGCGGCGGCGACGATTTACGGACAATTCATCTAGATCGTCTGACTCGTCTTCATCTCCATTGAAAGAGTTCGAACTAGAAGAGTCCGATTCTGCAGCATTTAATTCTAAAGAGTCTGTTTCCAGGGATTCAGCTTCAATAGTAGATAAATGGGTCGGTAAATCCGGTACGAAATTTTCCTCTTCTGAATTCTCTGATTCATCTGGATCCTCTAGATCTGCTGACTCCTCTATCTCCGGTTCTACTGTCGAAGAAGCCTTAATGGGCTCATCGACCTGCATCAAATCAGCGGGGGAGGGAGGAAGCTCCCCGGGGAGCCGCACAGTAACAATGGCATTGCGAGAATTTTTTACGGGTTGACTGGATAGAATCATCGGGGAAATTCCCATGAGGGCATAGATTTGCTGCTCATCCTCGGTCATTTCCACAGAGATCACCTCTGGGGGCTCAGGCAGGGCTTTAGTGACATCTGATTTGTTTGAACGGCCTCGCTCTGAGCTGGTGGTACGGTTGTTATTGTTAGAGACAACTTCAGTACTACTATTGGCTTCTGCTCGATCCGGATAGGCAGCGTTAGTCCCGGCTCGAGCATTATTGCGTACGGGTTCATCCTCTCTTACCAAGGAATCTACATCTCCAATCCGACGGCGGCGGCGACGACGAGCATTGCTGCCCTGTTGATAGTTGGGATGGTTGAGCAATTCCAACTCTTGCAGATTGGAGGCTGGATCTAATTCTAGATTTTCTGGTTCTTCCCGGTAACTGACAACGTCGAGGGCTGCCGCCCGAGGCGATCGCTCCGAGGCTTCGGGTAGGCCCACGGAAGGAATGGTTCGAGTTCCTAAAACCACCCGTTCCCCAGCTTCCTCAATCGGGGCATCAGCTTCTCCCGGCAAATGGACTAAATGCCCCGATCCACCACAAGTGGAGCAGGGTCGGCCAAAGAGTTCATAGATATTCTGACCTTGACGTTTACGGGTCAGTTCGATCAATCCCAGTTCAGATAACTGAGAAATCTGGGGACGGGCCTTATCTTCTTTTAAGACCTTGGTAAAGTGCTCTAGGACTTGCAGTTGATCCCGGCGGGAATCCATATCAATAAAATCGACAATAATCACCCCAGCGACATTGCGCAATCGCAATTGACGGGCAATCTCCGTGGCGGCTTCACAGTTTGTCCACAGAACAGTTTCCCGGGCCGTGGCTGAACGGGTGAATGAACCAGAGTTGACATCAATTACGGTAAGGGCTTCAGTCAGCTCAATGATAATGTATCCACCAGAGGGTAGATCCACCCTGGGTTTTAGGGCTTCTCGGATGGCAGCATTCACCCGGAAAAACTCCAGAATCGAGGTTCGTTCTCGATGATGGTCGATCAGCACCCCTTGGGGAGCTTTTCCCATACTCCAGTTCAGCAGGTGTTGCTTCACCCGCTTCACCCCGAGATTTGAATCTACTACAATTCGGTTGACTTCTGTACTGTACATATCCCGCAACACCCGCTGGATAAAGTCATCATCCCGATTCAAGAGGGCTGGAGGGCGAGCCGAATTGGCCTCCTGTTGAGTAAGTTCCCACTGCCGCTGTAGGGATTCCAAGTCCTCAATAATGGCATCCTCCGCCATCCCTTCAGCTTCAGTCCGCACCAGCAAACCCGTGCCGGAAGGTTTGATCAAAATCGCTAGGGCCCGCAGGCGATTGCGTTCACTGTCGGAGCGAATTCGGCGGGAGAGATTGACACCCCGACCGGAAGGCATCAAAACCAGATAGCGCCCAGGGAGGGAGATATTGCCGGTAAGGCGAGGGCCTTTTGTTCCAGTGGGCTCCTTCATTACCTGTACCAGAACCTTTTGCTGTGGGGCTAGCAGTTCTGTGATTGCACCCGCCTCTCGCTTTAAGCGGAGGGGGCCTAAATCAGACACATGGATAAAGCCATTGCGCTCCCCATCGCCAATATTCACAAATGCAGCATCAATGCCTGACAACACATTCTCCACCGTTCCGAGATAGATATCTCCTACTTGATGGCTGCCCGTTGCCACTACCAATTCTTGAATTTGATCCTCAGAAAAAACTGCTGCAATCCGATGCTGTTCGGCAATAACAATCTGCTTCGACATCTAAATCATTTCCTCAAAACTTTGTGCAACTCCCAAGACACCTCTGTTGCGTGTACCTTGAACGTTGTCTTGAACGAACGTTGTCTTGAACGAACCGGTGAAAAATAGATTGTGCCTACACCCAAAACTACAAATTCTTTCTCTAGGAAAGCGCCAGATTTTAATTGGGATGTAGTGTATGTAAGAATCTTGCTAAGCGATTGACAGGCCCTCAAGGGAACTCTTGATCAAACCCGAACCGATTTAATTACATCTCTATCATAGCGATGATTGATCCAGGTCATTATAAAACTGGACTGAATTCCTAAACTCTCCTCCTCTTGAATAGATCTAGAAATAAGCTCAAACCGATTCTAACCCTTAGAAAATACGGCTCAGGTTGTAGAACGGTAAACTCCAACCTGGCAGAAACAATCTGAAATCAGACTTTAAATTGAAACTTTCCGCTTGAGAAGCAGAATATCGACTCGCACAGTTGCCCCTGATCGTCACAACGACATCGTTGCTAAGTAGAAGCCCAGTCGCTCCTGCAATTTTGCAAATAGCTCAAAAACCCTTTCACCACTGTATTGAACAAGTTAGCTGAAAGGTATCTAACCTGGCATTCTCTCAAAATCTCAATTATTTCTGATAATTTTGTCAACTCAGTACTGCTTGAGACCCTTAAGCACGGTGAACTTTGTCAATCTATACCGCGATCGCCGCCAGACAGATTTTGACTCAGTAGCTTAGCATAAATCATATAATAGCACCTGTCCTGAGGCAAGAGGATTAACTTGCCCTGGAATTGAAAAAACTCATCAAAAAAATTAACTAAAAACTTCAATTAATGAAACCGGGCTCAAACCTGATCGACAAACTCATCAATCACAAACCGCTGACGATGGACATGCACCAGATGCAGATCTTGCTGGCTATACTGTTCGAGCATGTAGATAACTTGTTCGGGCCTGAGTTGGGTTCCATCATGGCGATAGCTACCAACACACCGTAAAACTGTCGTTTCTGGCTCAGGGGATCGGGGCAAATCCAGCAGGCTAGAATTTAACTCTAGAACGTCTAGCTCAAATAGCTGCTCTCGCAGATTAATAATTTTAGTTTTACCAGATTTGGTGGTCTTCTCCCAGAGGATTTCCGAGCAGCCCTTCACCTGATCCACCCAACTCGTCCATTGTTCCACAGACGCTTCCCCAGCAACGGCTTGCAAGTAAAACAAATACTCAATCCCTTGAATCACTTGAGTCAGGGATGGAGATTTCAGGTCAATTTCCGCCACCCGATATATGGGTAGGGTTTCCGGGAGATAGCTTGATAAAGTCCTGAGCAGATCCTCAGGCTGTAGCCTTTGGGTGAATTCCAGGTCAATAATTTCCCCAGAACTGGTTGCCCCCAATGCTAAGGCACTGGCGGGGGACATCCGTGGACTGGGACGATAGCCAGCACTGAAGGCAATCGGCAAATCTGCCCGGCGCAGGGTTCGATCCAGAAGTTTCATCAAATCCAAATGTCCGATCAGAGCCATCGTCCCCAACTTCCCAAACCACACCCGAAGACGCTGGGCGCGATCGCGATTGGGAGCAGCATGTCCGATAAATTCAGGAATCGGGGGGGGTGCCACGACAATATTGTGGCCAAAATCAGGACTACAAACCCCGCAGTGGGAACAGCCCTCAAAGGCACAGTCGGGAACGGTCGCTGCGGCCAAAGCCCGCTGTAAATCCTCCTGGAGCCAGGTTTTGTCAATTCCAGTATCGAGATGATCCCAGGGCAAGGGTTGGTTGAGTAACGCAAGATTGGGGAAGGGGTCAGGGACAGATTGGATTGAGGCTTCTATTTCCCTCAGGTCTCTGGTCTGCAACTCCATCACATTCCATTCTCCGCTCTCCACCTGGCGATATTTCCAGCTCAGTCCAGATTCTTCGATGGCCTCAGTCCAGGCAGCAAAGGCCCGTTCCAGGCTTTCCCACCAGGCATCCATCCCCGCTCCCAACTCCCAGGCCCGTTGAACCACAGGGGCTAAGCGGCGATCGCCCCGCCCGACAAAATCCTCCATGGCGGAAATCCGCACATCGGTAAAGTTCACCTTGATCCCCCGCATCTGGCGGAACTCCAGGCGCAACAGTTGCTGCTTGCGCTTAAACTCTGACGTAGAAACAGAATGCCACTGGAATGGCGTATGGGGTTTGGGGGTGAAGTTAGAAATGGTTAGATTCACCTCCAGGCGCTTGCGTTTAGGGGCTCGACATTCCCGTTGGAGCCAGCGCACTGTTTCTGCAATCCCGATCACATCTTCATCGGTTTCCCCCGGCAAGCCAATCATAAAATACAGCTTGACCTTGCTCCAGCCCTGTTCGTAGGCTATTTTTACTCCTCGTAGGAGTTCTTCGTTGGTCAGACCTTTATTGACGATATCTCGCATTCGCTGGGTTCCAGCTTCGGGGGCAAATGTCAGGGTTCCAGGACGGTTGCCCCCGAGAATGTTGGCAATATTTTCATCAAACCGATCCACCCGCTGACTGGGGAGAGACAGGGAAATATTGTAGTCCTTCAGACGATTTTTGATCTCAATGCCGACACTGGGAAGGGCCAGATAGTCAGAACAACTCAGGGACAACAGGGAAAATTCATCGTATCCTGTCGCTTTCATCCCTTGCTCAATGGCGTTAATAACCTGTTCAGGTTCGACATCGCGGGCCGGGCGGGTCAGCATTCCCGGTTGACAAAAACGACAACCCCGGGTACAGCCCCGCCGCACCTCTACCACCAATCGGTCATGAACAGTTTCTACCAGGGGAACCATCCGAATTGAATAGGCTGGAATTGGGGTGGCCACCCGCCGGAGAATTCGTTCCGGTACCCCCCCACAATTGGGATGGACGGAGCCATCCGGGGCCATATCATAAAACTGCGGCACATAAACCCCCGGAACCTGAGCCAGATCCAGTAATAACGCTTCCCGACTCAATTCTGCCGCCTTGCCCTGCTCAATCACTAGGCCAATTTCAGGCAACAGTTCTTCCCCATCTCCCAGGGCGAAAAAGTCAAAAAAGTCAGCATAGGGTTCTGGGTTGGAGGTGGCAGTCTGTCCCCCGGACAAAATCGAATGGAATTCCAGGGGTGTATTGCCGTCCGTTAGTTGTCGGGCTTGCCAGGTGAGGGGAATTCCTGCCAGACTCAACATTTCTAGAATATTAGTCGCCCCCAGTTCGTAGCTGAGACTGAAACCGAGAATATCAAACTCAGTCAGGGCCCGTTTGGACTCCACAGCAAATAGGGGAGTTTGGCTGGTTCTGAGCTTTTCGGCCAAGTCTGAGGAAGGAAGATAGGCGCGATCGCACAGTTGCCGGGGTTGGGTATTGAGAATATTGTAGAGAATAATATGACCCAGATTTGAGGCCCCCACCTCATAAATCTCCGGATAGGTCAAGGCCCAGCGAACTTCAGCGGAGTCCCAGGGTTTATGCTTTGCCCCCAATTCATTTCCCAGGTAGCGGGCAGGTTGATGGATCTCAGGGGTAATTAACGTTTCGATTGCAACTGACACTGTAGGATTTCACCTCAGAACCTGAACCTCCAGTCTAGCGCAAGTCAATCCCCTCACCAGAGGCTAGGAGATTGCCAGAGCCAAGGTGGCTCGATTCCATTAACTTTCGTTTAAGTTTTTACGGTTATGCTCACTTTTTTATCGCAGAAGGGAAAGATTAAACTGGAAATCTCAGGTTGTCTGCTCCTCTAACTTCAATCAAAGTAGAGATTCTGTAGACCCAGAGCCAGGACAGTTAACTCGTTAGAACCCTCCTGCGGAATCTATGGTCTAAGTATTGTAGTCTCGGGTAACCCAGGACAGATGAGGGGCAAATACTCAAGCAAGTAGCCCCTCAGGACAATATTTGATCAAGCAGTTGACGAAGATAAAGTCACTTTGAATCAATGAATCAATATTTCCCGATGCCCTGAATGATCAAAGTTGTAAGCTTTATCGAACGCTTTATGGGAATAGTTAAGCTAACAAAACATCGTGATTAAAATCACTCTAGATTCCGGGTTTAGATCACCAGTCAGACTAGGAACTCATTAGAAAATCAGATCAGGCGGAGTTATTTAGCAGATGGTTGCCACTAATATGATTCGTAGATTGGTTTCGAAGGCGCTCTCCGTTAAGCGCTTAACCCCTGAAATCGAAAATGAAATTAATTCAGAGCTGACCCGACTCGGTTATATTTCTGACATGGACTATGAGGCCCTAGAACTTTTGATGGAAGAAATGGATGCAGGACGAGTCAAGCTTGTTCCTAGCGCCTGAATCTAAGGATTCATCTGGGGCACTTACCTGCTCCGTTGTTCTAGGTGAGGCACCTGCAAAATTCTATAGTCATTCTAGATGGTCAACGAAATTCTGTGGAGTGGGCTGCTATCCCGAGGGCATCTCCCCCGCCCCCGAATCAATTCAAATAGAGCCATCACAAATGCCATCACAAATGATTGATGAAATGGGGTCATCAGACCGTCCTGCAGCCCCAGGAAAATTTTCAGGGTAGGGCCTGACTCAGTACTCTGATCAAGACAGTAATCTGATCAAGAATAGTATGATGAAGGGAATCTCAATGCCCGGAAGATTACCCTAGCAACCATGCAGTTTGCCAAACGTCTCGACAAGATCCCCCCTTACCTCTTCACGGAGATTGACCGCAAACGCCAGGAATTGCTAGCCCAGGGCATCGATTTGATTGATATGGCCATTGGCGACCCGGATCAGCCGACACTGTCCCCAATCGTGCAAACCATGCACCAGGCCCTTGACAGTCCTGATACTCACAATTATCCTCGCAGCCGAGGTACTCTGGCCTATCGTCAGGCTGTGGTGGATTGGATGGCCCATCGATTTGGGGTAATCGGCCTCGACCCCCAAACCCAGGTGACATCCTCCATCGGTTCCAAAGAAGCCATCCACCATATTGCCCTAGCCTTTATTCAGGAAGGGGATTTAGTCTTAATTCCTGATCCCGGTTATCCGGTCTACCGCACCTCTACATTGTTTGCTGGCGGCGAACCCTACCCAATTTTCTTAACTCCTGATCAGCAATTTCTGCCTGATCTCACTACCATTCCCGAATCTGTGGCCCAGGCTGCTAAAATTCTCTGGGTGAACTATCCCAATAATCCTACGGGGGCAGTAGCCAGCCTGGATGACTTGGCTGAAATGGTGGAGTTCTGCCAGCATTATGATATCTTGCTCTGCCATGACCATGCTTACTCCGAGATTACCTACGATGGCTATCGAGCCCCTAGTGTCTTGCAAGTCCCTGGGGCTAAGGATATTGCCCTGGAATTTCACAGCCTCTCCAAGTCCTATAACATGACGGGTTGGCGGATTGGTTTTGTTGTTGGGAATGTCATGGGAATTCAGGGCTTGAGTCAGGTCAAGAGCAATGTCGATTCAGGGGTGTTTAAAGCGATTCAGCAGGCAGCCATCACTGCCTTTTCCACCTCAGAATCAGAGCTAGCCGCCATCACCGCTATTTATCAAAGACGGCGAGATCTGTTGGTCAGTGGTTTGCAAGCCTTGGGTTGGCCGATGACTCCCCCCAAAGCAACCCTTTATTGCTGGGTTCGAGTCCCTAGGCTATACACCTCCACTGAATTTGCCAGCTTGTTGCTGGAAACCTGTGGGATTGTCGTCCCCCCTGGAAATGGCTATGGTAAGGGTGGAGAGGGATTTATCAGAATGACCCTAACCGCTCCAGATGCCCAGATTCAAGAGGCGATTTGCCGGATGAAAAGGGCAGGAATTGTTTACCGATAATCTCAAATTCTCCGAATTAATAAATTCTCTGAGCTAACTTGAGATCACCGAATCCTGAGAATAGTCTGGGGAGGAATTGAGGGATTTGAGTTGATCCAGGCGAGCCACTAGGGCCGGATCCAATTCAGGAGTCGGCATATTTTTGATCTCCCAAACTTTTAATAAGATGAGATATTCGTAAAAAGCCTGGAGGGTACACCAGGTAAATCCGGCCCGTCCATCCAGCCATCCACCCAGGAAAATATACATATAAATAAACCGAACAACGGGTCTAAAGGGCAGTCTCAGGGAAAGATCCTTTAAAGCCCTTCGCCGTTCCACCTCTGACTTGCCCAAGAACAAATCCTGCCAGTCTACCTGTCCTGAGGAAAGCTGCTTAACTGTTTCAATCGCTTCATCGGTTGAATAGCGATTGTGCTTTTCGAGCCATCGAGACATGCCTTTGCCACAGGTGTAGTGAGGATAGGTTTCCTGCAAAAACCCTGTTGGGCCATCGCAAACCTCCCGCTCCGTATGGCCATAGTCATCAAACCAGACCTGATCTCTGCGAAATAGCCGCATCTGATAGCGTGGGTACTGAGTACTGCGACGAATCCATCGCCCCATGAACATCACCCGCTCCGCTACATAGTAGCCAATATAATCCTGAGTCTTGATCGCCTCCAGACATTCAGCAAATAGCTCAGGGGTCAGGCGCTCATCCGCTTCCAAAAGATAGACCCAGTCATACCGGGCGGGCACCTCCCGCAACATCCAAGTGCGCTGCCGACCATGGCTTTCAAACCGATGCTGAACCACTCGAACCGGATAATCCTGGGCGATCGCCACGGTACGATCGCGACTCAAAGAATCCACTACAATCACATCATCAGATTGCAGGGCGGACTCGATACAAGGAGCAATATCCAACTCTTCATTGTAGGTCAGAATATAGACTGAGAACATCTGGCGATCCGCTTTACCTGGTTTGTTGGGTTTGTTGAGTTTCTCGGGTTTGTCAGATTGGGATTCGGGGTGAGGGACTAACTGGCAGTGGGCTTACGACGACCGCCTCCTAGGATTCCCAGGGTCTTCAGTCCCGTCCAACCAATCACAATATAACCAATAGAAAGCAACAGGCTGCTCAGACCCGTCTGCAAGCTAGACTTGAAGGAACGACTTTTGGCTTCTTGCTCCAGTTCTTGTTTGCGTTCCTGAATTTGGGTTTTGAGCTGGTCAGGCAGACTATCCGCCTGCTGCTCTAAAAACTATCCAATGAGGCGGGGTTGGTTTTGGCTTCCTCCAGGGCATCCTGCACCGGCTGAGGGAGATTGCCACTTTCAATCAATTGATTCAGTTGTTGCTCGTTTTGCAGCAACTGAGAGAACTGATTTCTCAATTGGGTTTTGCGTTCAGTCACCTGCTGTTGAAATTGATCACTGCCTAGACGGGTATCCAATTGAGTCTCCGCTTGATTGGCTTGCTGACTAATTTGACTTAAGGCTTCAGCCCGGGCCAGGCGAGTGTTATTCAAATGCAACGGAAATAGCAGCAAATACAACAGACCCAAAATAGTGGACAGAATCGCAATCCAGAATCTCAAATCCGTCAAGGGCTTAGTCGGTTTCTGGCTCCCCCCTGAAACCACCGTATCCATCCAAAAGCCAACGATCACCAGCGCTATTCCTACCATGGGCACAATTCCCCGATCAACCAATTGAGTCGCAGTACTAAGTTGCCAGGCTCGATCCATTAAATTGAGGGGAAATAGCAGAGTTAGGTAATCGACCAATGAAGAAAGGATCAAAATTCCGCCGATGAGCTTGGTCAATTGAGCTGCGGTAGAAGAAAATTGACGGCTAGTCGTTGCTTTCATAGGATCAGGTCGGGGGATAAAAGTTAATGTTCAAACGGTTCAAATAATTAAAGATACAGGGTCTTTCTCCCAGAAGTATAACCCACTACTGTTCCGGGTTAGAATACTTTGCATTCTATTAGGCTACCCTAACATAACTTTCTGTTCTCAGGGCATCACAAATGTTATCTTCTGGCCCATTAAATTCTGTCTATTCCTTAGAGGTGTTACAACACCTGATCGCGGCTAATCCAGCCCTCTGGCGACCCCTGGTGATGACCAATGGCTGTTTTGATTTGCTCCATGCCGGACATGTGCGCTATCTTCAGGCGGCCCGGAACTTGGGGCGATCGCTAGTCATTGGGCTCAATAGCGATCAATCGGTTCAGATGATTAAACCTGCGAAACTAGGACAACCCCTACGACCGATTATCCCTCAGGCTCAGCGGGCAGAAGTTCTAGCCGCCCTGAGATCCGTTGATGGGGTAGTGATTTTCTCCGAGCCCACTGCTGTCTCTCTGATTCACGCCTTGGAGCCTGATATTTATGTCAAGGGGGGAGACTATAGGGTCGAAACGTTGCCAGAAGCCCCAACTGTCCTGGGGTATGGCGGCAAGATTTCCCTGATTCAATTTGAAGTTCCCAGTTCCACCAGCGGAATTATCAATCGGATTTTGGAGCGGGCTGAATAATTGAAAAGGGCTACGAAACCATTGATTTTAGTTGGTTTCAGTTGGGTTTAGTTTAGATGCGTTGTTGATAGCTCCAAACCGTATTTTGCAGCAACATAGCTACGGTCATTGGCCCGATCCCACCCGGTACAGGGGTGATGTACTGGGCGATGGGTTCCACCGCCGAAAAATCTACATCACCGACGATGCGAGATTTCCCCTCATAGTTCGTGATCCGATTAATCCCGACATCAATCACAACTGCCCCCGGCTTCACCATGTCCTGGGTAATTAGTTTGGGGTATCCGGCGGCAACCACCAGAATTTCGGCCTCACGGGTGAGTTTAGCTAGGTTCTGGGTTTTGATATGGGCCACACTCACAGTACTTTCAGCCTCTAGCAACATCAATGCCATGGGTTTGCCAACCAGAATACTGGCCCCAACAACCACCGTATCTTTGCCCTCGACGGGAATGTCATAGTCCGCCAATAACCGCATCACTCCAGCGGGGGTACAGCTTCGCAACCCCGGTTCCCCCCGAACTAAGTGCCCCAGATTGACTGGATGGAGTCCATCAACATCTTTGCTAGGATCAAGCTGATGGAGCAGGGCGATCGCATCAAGATGGTTCGGTAAAGGCAATTGCAGCAAAATCCCATCCACTTGAGAATTTTGATTTAGACCCCGAATCTTCTCAGCCAGTTCGGTCTGGGTGGTGGCTGTCGGTAAATGCTGGCCAAACGAGGCAATTCCCACCCGGGTACAGGCTTTTTCTTTATTGCGTACATAAACCTCACTGGCAGGATTGTCCCCCACCATCAAAACTGCTAACCCTGGAGGGCGACCTGCCTTTGTTGCCAGGGTTTGAATGGTTGCTTTCAACTCGGCTTGAATTTTTTCAGCCGTGGCTTTCCCATCTAGTAAATTGGCCATATTGACGGTTTGGAAAAAGGGTCTGGGGAGAATTGCATCAAGATTCAGGGTTTACTGTTATCCTGGTTTCGATAATAAACCTCATCAATAAACCTCGATCACAAACCTCAGTCACACCCTATAGACTACCGCAAAGTATTTCAAGAACTATGGATCCAATAGATTAGCACAGGCATCTTACCTGTTAGAAAATAGGCAAGATGCCTGCTCCACAAGGCTTGCATCTTAATTTAATATCTCAAATTGAGATATTAATTTGATAGACGTTCCTCAGCAAGGTATTTCAACTTTTGGTCTGAATTTGTAGCAATTGCAGGGGGACTCAGGCCATTGAACGGATCACCAAACGGATCATCAAACAGAGCATTGAACAGAGCGTTGAATAGGTCAATCAATCAATCCTTCAGAATAGTTTCTGCTAGCCTGCTGATCGGGTGTGTGACAGCAGGACTGTCGAGTTGCCGAGATTTAAACCTTGGGAGTCCTGATCTGGGCCCCCAGACCACTCAGATCTCGCGCTTGCAAGATCGCCGATCTGGAACTAAAGTCTATGTCCGAGGAATCGTCAAGCAACAAGCTCCTTTTTTAGGGGCGGGAGCCTATCAACTGGAAGATCCTGGTGGTTCCATCTGGATTTTTACCACCTTGCCCTTGCCGACTTTGGGGAAAGAAATCACCATTCGGGGTCAGGTCAGCTATGAAAATATTGTTTTAGAGGGATTACGGGAGCAGGATATTGGGGGGGTGTATCTCAAAGAACTGGAGCGCATTCAGAATCAGCCAATTTCCCCCGAGCCCCCTTAAAATTCTAGGGAATTCCTGGGAATCTGCACCGTATCCAGGTCGAGTCTCCCTCAGGTGATGGGCTTAGCCGGAGCATTTTCGGGTTCCTGAGGAACTGGCTGGTTCAGGGTTTGGAGCAATTGCCCCCCGAGAAACAAACACAGCCCCGCCATATATCCTACCAATGCCATCCACAGCAGATGATTGCTCTGCCAGACCCATCCGGCGATCGCCAGAGGCACAAATCCTAGTCCAAAGGCAACCAAAACAGCATTTCGTAGGGTTTTGCCCTGTTTCAAGCCGATGAAGTGGCCCTCTAGCATAAAGGCGATCGCCGTCAATTCTAACAAGGGCAAGAGCCAGAGGGTGTATTGGGTAATCCCGTTGCTGACCTCAGGGTGATTGGTCAGGAGGCCAAAAACGGTCTCTGGAAATAAAATAGTTCCCCCAGCAAACAGGAGAGCCATCGGCATCACCGTCAGGATAGAAATAATCAGCAAGGGCATTAACAGTTCCGTTTCCCCTTTGCTTTTGAAGTTTCCCGTTAACGTTTGGGTCGTCATTCCCACCCCCTGAATTGTGAATTGGCTCAAAAGGGCAATTTGCAGCAACAGGCCATTTTGGGCCAGGGTTGTTATACCCAGGCCCGAGCTGAGATTGGTAAAAATGGCATAGGCTGAGATCAACAGCAGAAATCGGATCAGGATGTTCCATTTGAGAACCACCGTTTCTTTCAAAGCTTTTCCCTCGAAGGTTTCTGGCAGGGCCGCTTTCAGGTCATGCCATGAAATAATCCAGCCCATTCCTATCAACCCAATACCCAGGGACAAATATTGACTGATCGCCGTAGCCAACCCCGCTCCTGAACTGGCCCAACCCCATTTGACAATCATAAAATAGTCCAGAATAACGTTGGCTCCATTGCCCACCAGAGTCATCAGCAACACCATGCCATTGCGTTCCTGCCCCAAAAACCAGCCCATCAGGACAAAATTCAATAACACAGCAGGGGCTCCCCAAATTCGTCCGTAGAAATAGTCCACCCCTGAGGCTTCAACATTGGCGTTCCCGCTCAAGATCGCAAATCCCAGTTTTTGAATTGGATACTGCAATGCCAATATTCCCAGACCCACGGCCAGAGCCACCAGACTACTCCGGATCCCAGCCAAAATCAGTGCTTTTTGGTCATTTAGTCCAGCGGCTTCAGCCGCCAGAGCGTTAGTGCTAGAGCGCAGAAATTTGAGAACTCGATAGAGATAATCAAATAAAATAGAGGCCAGAATCACCCCCGCCAGATAGCGAATTTCTGATAGATGTCCTAGAAAGGCAGTGTCCACTAAACCCGCCAGGGGAATCATCATATTAGAAAAAACGCTGACCAGGGACAAGCGATAAAACCGAGGAAGAAAGTGATACCGATCTAGGAGCATCAAGGTCATTAGTAGGAGTTGGAAGATTCTAGAGAATCGCAGCTTAGATTGGAGTTAAATTAGAGTTGGATTGGAGACTGATGGAGCTTGGATTTGAAGTTCAGGGTTCAGGGTTCAGGTTGAATCTTTGAGTCAAATTTCCAGTTGAGCATTTCCAGTTGAGCATTTCCGGTTGAAACTAAACCGGGCTGGAAAAGAATTATAGCTCTGTTCACAAAATTCCTCAGACTTTTGTGGAGCCCGATCCGATAGGGGCCAGGATAAACTTATTTCTTCCCTGTTTTTTGGCCTCATACAGCGCTTCATCCGCTATCCGAATCAGGTCAGCCACGGCTTCCGATTCAGTCGGAACAACACTGGAAATTCCTTGACTCAAGGTGACATACTGGCTGACATCAGACTGGGCATGGGGAATCTTTAACTGGTACATCTCTTCCTGAATCAGCTCAGCAACTTGTTTCGCCCCTGATGGATTGGTATTCGGCAGGATCAGGGCAAATTCTTCTCCGCCGTAGCGCGCCACCAGATCGGCGGGTCGCCTAGCGGCCTGCACCAAGGCTTGGGCCACTTGTTGTAAACATCGATCTCCCATTTGATGCCCATAGGTATCGTTATAGCGCTTGAAATAGTCTACGTCGCATAAAACCAGGGAAATCCACCGCCGCTCTCGGATTGAGCGCTTCCATTCACTGATCAAATATTGATCAAACGCATGACGATTTGCCACTTGAGTCAGGCCATCCATGGTTGCCAGACGTTGCAATTGATGATTGGCATGTTCGAGCTCGGTTTGTTTTTGGGCAAGTTCCTGGACTAGGAAACGGATTTTCAGGTGGATTTTAACCCGAGCTATTACTTCTTCTTTCTGAAAAGGTTTGGTGATATAATCTACGGCCCCCAAAGAAAGTCCTTTAACTTTGCTTTTGGGATCGGCCAAGGCAGTCATAAAAATAATTGGAATATCCTGGGTTGCCGGATTGGTTTTGAGGTGTTGACAGACCTCAAAACCATCAATACCAGGGAGCATCTGTACATCTAGTAAAATCAAATCCGGGGGTTCATATTGCACGGATTCTAAAGCACTCTCTCCGTCTGCTGCTACACGATACTCAAATCCAGCCACCACTAGCATCTGCGCCAGAATTGATAGATTAACAGAGTTATCATCAATGATTAGAATCAGTCCTTTGCTCGGGTGATCACTCATGGGTAGTACAGTCTTTTCCAAACCTGTAGAAGTGTGGAGTATTTTCTACGAGCTCAAAACTCAACTCTGATGTGACAGTCATCGGGGCTTGAAACTTTTGGTGAGTTATATGGTTCCAATCATCTATCTACGCTCTATTGTCAACTCAGGTTATCTACCCACCCAAGATGTCGGAAAGCCATTCAGTTTTTGATGACCTACTCTAATCCATCCAGGTAATCCATCTCAATCTAAAGGATCCAGGCAAATCTAAATTTTTTGTCAGCTTATCATGATACCCAGCCTGTGAATTTATACAGTAATTGACAGGGATTGAATTCCAGCCCGTATCAGAAGGTTTGAGTACTGATCATAGCAACGCCAAATTGCATTCAGTGTAACGGATGATATGCCATTGAGACTATGCCATTGAGACTATGCCATTGAGACTATGCCATTGAGACTATGCAGTAAAGAATGTAGCAATCTCAAATCAACCATGTCTGATTGCTAGATGTTAAGTGAGAAAATGGCGACCTGAGACTGTTTTATTATAAACCAGGTTACATAGCCACTCTGAATTTACTGGGCAATTCTGATCGCCCATACCTGAATCATTTAAACAGGAGCACTAATCTCATGACCATCTTGCTTGCCGGAGATATCGGGGGCACCAAAACTATCCTGCGTCTGGTTGAGGCTACCCCTGCTGACTCTCCCAGAAAACTCCCCAGTCTCAAAACCCTCTACGAACAAACTTATCCCAGTCAAAATTACTCTGATCTGGTACCGATTGTCCTGGAGTTCTTTCAGGAAGCTAGAACAACCCTGGGGCAAGATCTGACCCCTGAAAAGGGTTGCTTGGGAATTGCTGGCCCCGTAGTAAACAATACCTGTACCCTGACCAATCTTAGCTGGTTCCTTCAAGCTGAAACCTTAGAACGGGAATTGAAGATCCCGCGAATTAACCTGATCAATGATTTTTCTGCCGTTGCTTATGGAGTCTTGGGTCTAGCCCCAGAGGACTTGCAGACATTACAAGTCGGCGAACCTGATGAGACGGCTCCCATTGGAGTAATTGGGGCTGGAACCGGTTTGGGGCAGGGGTTCGTAATTCCCTGTGGAACGGGCTATCGGGTCTTTCCAACGGAGGGGGGTCATGTTGATTTTTCTCCCCGGTCAGAGCTAGAATTCCAACTCCTGAGCTACATCAAGGAGTTTGCTAACCTGGATCGGGTTTCCGTCGAACGGGTTGTCTCAGGCATGGGGATTGCAACTCTCTATCAGTTTTTTCGCGATCGCCATCCTTCCCTGGAGTCTCCGGCGATGACCGAGGTTTTTCACAAATGGAAGCAAGAAATGGGTACAAAAACCGAAAGAACCGTTGATCTGGCGGCGGAAGTTGCGATCGCTGCCGAGACCACCGATGACCATCTCTGCCGCCAAACCATGAATCTATTTGTTGATGCCTATGGCACGGAAGCCGGAAATCTTGCCTTGAAGTTGCTCCCCTATGGTGGACTGTATATTGCGGGGGGAATTGCGGCTAAAAACTTGCCCTTGATGACCCAGGGAACCTTTCTGCGAAGTTTTCTAGCAAAGGGACGGATGAAAGGCTTGCTCGAAAAGGTACCCATTTACCTGATCCTGAATCCAAAAGTTGGCCTAGTTGGAGCGGCCTTGGGGGCAACTCAGATTACTTAAGAAAAGGGAAGGCAGGATTCGGAATCGAGTCCTGCAAAATTTGCCAGGGTGATAAAACATCTGCCCTAAACATCAACAATTGCCGAGGCTATAGTGAAAAAAGCTTGATGTTTAGACCAAGTTTTCTGGCTTTAGTCTTCTGGGTCAAACTGTCTAGATCAATCTGTCTAGATTAAATTGTCCAGAGCTATCCTGGCCAGGCTCCTCAAGTTGAGAAATTTCAAGCCAAGGTATTCAAGGTTGTCAAGGTTTTTAAGCCATGAGCCTGACAGGTCTTTCGATGAAAGCCTGTAGGGTTCTAATTTCAGGCTGTATCGCAGCCATTTTTTAGCAAACCCTCAACAATCCCAAGCCAAAGCACTTCACCCAAAACCTTCAGGGTAAATATGACCTATAGCCTGCGTATTACAGATTTACCCTTAACAGAGCGACCTCGGGAGCGATTGGTTAATCTTGGGGCCAAAACATTATCCACCGCTGAGTTAATCGCGATTTTATTGGGTACGGGGCAGGGCAAAGGCAAGCTGTCTGCGGTGGGTTTAGGGCAATATTTATTGAATCAGTTGAGTCAGGATCGTCAGGATCCTCTATCCGTGCTGAGGGATACCAGCGTTCAGGAATTGACGGCGGTTCATGGCGTTGGCCCTGCGAAGGCGACGGCAATTCTGGCGGCAGTCGAATTGGGTAAGCGGGTTTATCAATCGCGTCCCCCCGAACTAGCCCTGATCGATACTCCCCAAAAGGCGGTGGATGCCCTGAGTGCTGATCTAATGTGGCAACAGCAGGAACGGTTCGCGATCGTGTTGCTTGATGTCAAGCATCGTCTGTTAGGGACGCGGGTGATTACCATTGGCACGGCAACAGAGACCCTGGCCCATCCCCGGGATATCTTCCGGGAAGTGATTAAATCAGGAGCTGTCCGGATGATCATTGCCCATAACCATCCCTCAGGGAGCGTCGAACCCAGCCCTGAAGATCTTGATCTGACTCAACAATTACTTCAGGGCGCAAAATATCTGGCCATTCCAATCCTTGATCACCTGATTTTAGGGCAGGGTACTTATCAAAGTTTGCGTCAGAACACGACCCTGTGGGAAGAATATCCCCAGGGAGTGTAGCCGGGGTCAGGTAAACCCAGAAGAAATGGACTGAGGTAAACTGTAAGAATTAATTCTGTTAGCTGAAGTGTTAACGTTTCTCAAGCAATTTCTATGACCTCAACAGCAACTTCAAACCCCAAATCTGTAATGGATGATCCCAAGCGGGGCCTGCCCGTAACTATCATTACGGGGTTCCTGGGCAGTGGAAAAACAACCCTCCTCAACCATATTTTGTCCAATCAGCAAGGCTTAAAGACCGCTGTCCTGGTGAATGAGTTCGGAGAAATTGGGATTGATAACGAACTGATTGTCACCACCGATGCAGACAACACCATGGTTGAACTTAACAATGGCTGTGTTTGCTGCACCATCAACGAAGACCTGGTCAATGCGGTTTATAAAGTCTTGGAGCGTTCAGATAAAATTGATTACCTGGTGGTAGAAACAACAGGCTTAGCCGATCCCCTGCCTGTCGCCCTGACTTTTCTGGGTACTGAACTGCGAGATTTAACCCGACTGGACTCGATTGTGACCCTGGTGGATTGCGCCAACTTTAGTCTAGATTTATTTAATAGTCAGGCGGCCCAAAGTCAGATTGCCTACGGCGACATTATTATTCTGAACAAGACGGATCTGGTTGATGAGGCTGACGTTGATCATCTCGAAGTCAGACTGCGGGACATGAAACAAGATGCCCGAATCTTGAGAACGACTAAATCCCAGGTGGCTCTGCCCTTGATTTTAAGTGTGGGTTTGTTTGAGTCAGAGCAATACTTTCAAGCTGCATCGGCCAAGCATAACCCTGACCACCTCGATCATGATGAACCCAATGATGGGCATCATGACCACGACCATCATGACCACGACCATCATGACCATGACCATCATGATCATTCCAATCACCTGGAAAATGATGGATTTACGTCTCTATCTTTTCAGAGCGATCGCCCCTTTTCCCTGCGAAAGTTTCAGTATTTTCTGGATAATCAATTGCCCAGTTCGGTGTTCCGGGCCAAGGGAATCATGTGGTTCGAGGAAAGTCCTAAACGGCATATTTTTCATCTGAGTGGCAAGCGGTTTTCCATTGATGATGATGAGTGGAAAGCAGAAAAGAAAAACCAACTGGTCTTAATTGGTCAAGATTTAGACCAGGAAACCCTGCGTACCCAGCTAGAAAATTGTCTCTGCTTACCCAGTGAAAGTCGAGGCAAAGGCTTCAGCAAGTAGGCAAAAATGGAATAAAGCCATTTTTAGGCTTGATCGGAACGAAATCCGGACTATTACCCATTTTTTAATTTGTCTGTTATGATTGATACGTAATGGGCCATTCTCGCTTCCGTAGTGTGCTATCTTGACTCGTCTAAACCCATCGACCGGGGCGAGTCAGGTTTGTTCGTAGCCCAGTTTGTGTGTTCATAGCCAGTTCGCGAGTGATGATTCAGGGGGTAACTTCAGCTCACGTTACTGTCTGTAGGGAAATTATGGGTCAAATGAGCAAAGCCTTAGCTTTGTTAATGGGTATTACGGCAATAGATACGGAGGCGGAGCTAGATTGGATGGCTTATAAGTATCTGGAACTCCAGTTATTTTCAAATCCGCTAGTAGATCCTCTGGCCAATGGAAAAGCTCTGTTTAAGCCGTTCAACGAGAGATTTTAGCCATCAGCCAGTTTACAGTTTACCCCCCATAGGGGTCAAAAAGGTCACCGCCCTCCATATGGAGCAATCTGCCTCCCCCGATATTGTCCGATAGCTCTATGAAAAGGTTGTCGCAAAACTCCACTCCAGTGGCTTAAACGTTGCAACGGGTCAATTTGGTGCAATAATGCAGGTCTTCATTCAAAATAGTGGCCCAGTTAGATTAATTCTGGAACGAGAAAGCAGTTAGACGTTTAAGACTGTAATTGTTTTTTGGTGCTGAGTCTATGAAAATTTACTATTGGTTTCGGTTTCTAACTTTACGGTTTCTAGCTATATTTTTTAGTCTCGCTCTGGGGATTATTTTATTATTTGATGCTATTTCTCCTGCGGCAGAGCTAGCCCTTGCACCCTTCTCTAAGTCTACTAGGGGGACTCAGGGACAAACCCTATGCAAATCGGTGTCGAATTCTGATGTCAATATGATCTCAAGTTCTGACTCGATTTGCCTGACTCAAGATGTCCGCAAGACAATTTTAGATAATGGTCTGACTGTTTTAACGAAGGAAGTTCATACAGCACCGGTCGTCACAGCTCAGGTCTGGTACAAGATTGGTTCTCGGGATGAGGCACCGGGGGTAAATGGCATTGCTCACCAACTTGAACATATGTTGTTTCAGGGAACTCAAAAGCGGCCAATCCAGTATGGCCGATTGTTAGCGGCCCTCGGAGGAGACTTTAACGCATTTACCAGCTACGACCAAACCGCTTATTTCAATACGATTGAATCTGACAAACTTGAGTCTATTCTGGTTTTAGAAGCGGATCGAATGCAAAATGCTTTAATTCATCCTGAGCAATTAGAAAAAGAAAAGCAAGTAGTCGTTTCTGAGCTACAGGGCAGTGAGAATAGCCCCTATTATCGGCTGAATCGAGCTGTAATGCAGGCCGCATTTCCTGATCATCCCTACGGTTTAATGGTGGGAGGAACCAAAGCTGATGTCGAGAGTTTTACTGTGGAAAAAGTTCAGTCCTACTATCAAAAAGACTATGGCCCGGAAAACGCTGTCTTGATTATCATTGGAGATTTCGAGACCGCCTCTGTTTTGCAGAACGTCCAAACAATTTTTGGTTCAGTGCCTCAAAACAACCCGGAACAAACCAGTCGAGCCCGACAGCCAATCAGGCAAACTTTTCCCCCCACATCCCACCACTCCGGATCAATTCGTCTGCAAGAACCGGGCAGTATTGCCATTATTCAAGCTGTGTATCCTTTACCAGCAGTTGATCATCCTGATGTTCCCGCCTGCAATATCCTGGATTATATCTTGACCAATGGCCGCAGTTCTCACCTATATCAAGCGGTTGTAGAACCTGGACTTGCCAGTAATATAGGGGGGTATACGATGAATTTGAGTGCCGGGGGTTGGTATGAGATTTATGCCGCTACTGCGGCTGAGGAGGGTTTAAAGCCTTTACAGCAGGCGATTGAGACCCAAATTACTCAGCTTCAAACTCAACCAGTCACTCCTCAAGAGCTACGCCGGGCTGTCACTCAAATTCAAGCCGATCTAGTGATTGAAAATCGCGACATCACCAATCAGGCTTTTATCCTGGGGGAGGGTGAAACCGTGGCCGGAGATTATCAATATATTGACTGGTATCTCGATGCGATCGCCCACGTTACACCAGCCGATGTTCAGCGGGTTGCCAACACCTATCTCAAGCCAGAGTATCGGACGTTAGGCTTTTTTGTTCCGACTGAAATTGTTACAGCCGATCAGGGGGCTAACCAAAATCTGAGGCAAACCCAGGAATCTTTTCAGCCCCATGATCCCCCTGACCCAAATGAAGTCAAACAGTATCTTCCTCAAGTTGAGACCCGATCTAATGGTTCTCAAGCTGAGATAGCCTTGCCTGAGAAATTTAAACTCCCAAACGGGATGACGGTATTGCTTCTGGCCGACTCTAGCACCCCAACTCTGTCTCTGACTGGATATCTTCAAGCCGGAGAAGAGCTGGATCCCGATGCAAAATCTGGATTAGCAAGCTTAGTCGCCGACAACTTGATGAGTGGAACTAACAGTCAAGATACCCTAGCTCTAGCTCAAACCCTGGAAAATCGGGGGATCAATTTGAGTTTCTCCGCTGATCCAGAGGGTTTGAATTTTGCTGGAGTGAGTTTGTCCCAGGATGCCACAACCTTAATTCGCACCCTGGCAGATGTGTTACAAAATGCAACATTTCCCCAGGACAAGCTAGAACTGACTCGTCAGCGCCATCTCACCCGTTTGCAAGCTCGAGAAAGCAATGCAGGCTATGTGGCCTACCGGGCATTGCAGCAAAATATCTATCCCCAAAATCACCCATTTCATCAATTCCCTTCGGAACAGAGTCTGCGGTCTATTGACCGTCAGAATGTGATTGCTTTCTATCAGAATCACTATCAACCCAACACCATGACTCTAGTGCTAGTAGGAGATTTTCAGCCTGAAATTATCCGATCCCAAATTACAAATTTGTTTGGGGGTTGGCAAGTCAGAGGCAAGTCTATGCCAGAGAGCTTACCCGAAGTTTCTTTGCCCAAATCCCTGGTTTATATCAATACCCAACTCCCTGGCATCGAGGAGTCAATTATCATGATGGGTCATCCCGGTATTATTCGCAGAGATCCGCGTTTTTATGCGGCTCTGGTTTTGAATGAGATTCTGGGGGGGAGTACCCTCTCGAGTCGTTTGGGGGTAGAACTGCGCGATCGCCTGGGATTGACCTACGGAGTGTATAGTGATTTTAATGCCGGGCTGAAGTCTGGAGCCTTTACGATTCAGTTGCAGACCTCCGCCGACAAGGAGCAGCAGGCTGTTATAACGGTTTTAGCCCTGTTAGAGCAAATCCATCACCGGGGAGTCACCATGGCTGAAGTCGAAGTTGCCCGGCGAGGAATTGTCAGCAGTCGTCAGGTTCAACTGGCTGATCCGGATAGTCTAGGAGATGCGATTTTGTGGAATGAACTGAATCAACTATCGCAGAACGAACTCAGGGAATTTGACCAAAAAATTGGGGCTATTACCTTAGAGGCGGTCAATTCTGCCGCCCAAACCCTGATCCATCCTGATCAGATTGTCGTGGTGACGGCGGGGGGAAAATTAGAGCCGTGAGTTCTGCCAGAATTATCCTATGGGATATCTTTTGTACAAGGATTATGAATCCGGACTCAATAACAACTTAATGTCCCTGGAGCTTGCGGTGGGACTGGCATATCTGACCCAGAGAAAGCTGGTTTACTATGGTTCCCGAGGGGTAGGAAAACAGCTACAGCCCTGTCGAGGAGGTTACTATTGGCAAATTCCGGTCAGTCGTCAGGGAGTCATTAATCAGGGTGCTGTACCAACGATCCTCGATATTGTTGACCCGCTTCCCATAGAAATTATTGATTATGTCAGCTTTTGTCGAGAAATCTACGGCCAGAAATGCACCTGTTACCACAGTCCGATCCGATTGGTTGAATCCACTTTTGTGGCATCCCAAACTCCAATTGTTCCCGATTGTTTAGCCGCGTTTGCTGAGGGGCGAACCTTGCTTCGGGATGTTGAACAGGATGTCTGGCATTTGAGCGCCTGCAATTTTGGTTATTATTCTCGATTTTTCTACTCACCCACTCCTTCATTGTATGAAATTTTACAGGGGGTTCATCCCCGATCAATCTATCTCAATTTAGCCCAAAAAATTGCCCAAACCCTAGGTCAATTTAATGGAATTCATGTGAGGTTAACGGATTATCGATGTTCAATTCCAGGGGTAGATAAAAATTATGCTGGACGAATTCTCCAGAATATTCAGGCTAATTTTTGTCCCCAAGAATTGTTGTTAATCTGTACAGATGAATCTGAGAACAAAGACTTTTTTCGAGAGATTACCCACCGTTACCGGAATCATCTTTTTTTAGATGAATGGATTGTCCATGAGTTCAAGGCTGAGTTTAAAGCGTTGCCCTTTACCGATGAACAAACGTTAGGATTGATCTGTAATCTAGTCATGGGATATGCCCAGGAATTTGCTGGGACATTGCGGAGTACCTATACCGGGATGATTCACCGCAACTGGCTCAAAAATCGGTTGAAAACGACTCCCGATTTAGGGCTGCCATTTCAATATATTGATAGTGGTTTGGGGGCTCGGCCGGTGAGTTTTCGCCATGGTATTTATCTGGAGACTCAGGCCGGTTTGTTTAGCTGGAATCGCATACAATTTCCCCTTTACTCTGATGAAAAATCCTGGTTCCGAGAATGGCCAGAATCAGTTATTTTAATGTTATGAGCTTGAGGTATTAGAGGCTAATTTCCTCTGGGTTCTACCCTGACTACAAACAAACTTTAATCCGGAAAAATTTCTATCAACAAACCTATTTCGGAGTCTGTGAAAGTGACTGGTTGTTGTCTCACCTTAATAAATCGAGGACTCTGGCCCTACTTTTAAAATAAACCTGTTCAAGCTTGCTAAGCCTCAAAGATAGGCTTTAAAAAATACCTTGGTATTTCAAGCACTAATCGAGTTTGAATGTGTCCTGAAAACCTCTCAACTGCCAATTTTTTAGCAACCTTTGGACAGCTCTTTTAGTCGTTATCCCACTTTTCTGAACCCACTAAATCACCGATGCGATCCCGTAGAAGGAAATCACAGGCTTCTAGTTCGCCTTCAACACAAATCCAATCGCGGGTTGGAATATACTGACAGAGAGTATAGATCGGCTGATTACGACTGATCACTCCCCGATCTAGAAGCTCACGAGCTTCATCTCGAATAGTTTCAAGAGAATATTGCACACTGGTGTAAGTCATAGTCTTGCCTCGCTTGACGCTGATTTAGAGAATTTGCAGCATCCACTTCCAACTATAGTCGAAAATTTGAGTTTAGGACAAAATTTTCAGTATAAGTTCTTACAAATCTCTAAAAGTTTTTAATAAAGATTGAAATCTGACGAACCTGGACAGATAACCTCAGGAGAGGTTAGACATCAGGCCCCTCTAAACAATGAGTTAAGAATCACTCGTCAGAAACCACTCGTCAGAAACCACAAAATCAAAACTTGCTCAAACTTGAAGTAATGAGCAACAAAAACTCAACGACAGGTTGAGTTGACTGATTATTCTTTTATGCTAAGACCCACTACAACCCAAATAATCTTTCTAAAGCAACCCTTTGCGCTGACAACATTTGACCATAGGAAAAGGCAAAGGGAACTGTCTCAGGAATATCTAACAGAAACTGCTTCATCACGTAAGGACTACCATAGACCAAAAGTGCCTGCAAACGATCAATCCTTAACAATTGTTTAATCCAGTGCTGACCAATACGGGTGATCTCGGTACTGCCTCGAAAGGGATTGCCCCGGACAAAAAGCTGAACCAGGGTAAGAGGATGGCGAGAATCCAAGTCAGTGAGCGAATCTGGAGTTTGGCAATCCACCCAATGGGTCTCATAACCAAACTGCTTGGGTAGCGCGATCGCCGGAGTTTGTCGATCCAGAAAAGGGGCTTCTAAAAGATTATCAACAATGACCAGGTTCCAAGGGGATTGGGTCGAGGATGAATCCAGGGACAAGGGCAGGCCCCGAGATTGCTCCGATTCCTGCAAAATTTGCTGAACCAGGGCTTCAGTCTGGGACTGCATCAGAAGCTCAGGAGTAAACAGCCGTTCCGCTTCAGGATTGGGGAGATTGGGGGGAACCCACCCTGGAGAGACTTTAGTTTTGGCCTGCAAAATCCGCTGAACGGATGCCTCAATTCGGTCTGGGGCAATTCGTCCCTGTTCAACCGCCTGACATACGGCTTGAATCGTCACGGCGGGATTGGCCGGCATCAGCAAAATATCTGCCCCCGCTTCAACCGCCAAAATAGCTGCTTCTTTAGGGGTGTAATGGTCGGCGATCGCCCCCATCACCAAGGCATCAGTGACAATCAACCCCTGAAAGCCTAGGGTTTGACGGAGTTGGTGAGTGAGAATTTCAGGGGACAGGGTAGCAGGCCAGGTTTTATCCCAGGCTGGAATCGACAAATGGGCACTCATGATCCCATCTACTCCCGCTTGAATCGCGGCCTGGAACGGGGGCAATTCTAAGGTGGCTAGCCGTTCCGGGGAGTGGGGCAGGACGGGCAATTCCCAATGGGAATCCGTTGCTGTGTCGCCATGGCCGGGAAAGTGCTTGGCGGTGGTCAATATGGGATACTGCTGGCAACCCTGGATAAAAGCAGTGGCAAGCTGGCTCACCCGTTCTGGGGTCTCCCCAAAGGCACGAACATTAATCACCGGATTGTCAGCATTGTTATTTACATCCACCACGGGCCCCAGGATCCAGTTCAATCCCAGGGCGATCGCCTCTTGCGCGGTTACAGTGCCCATTTGTTCGGCATAGTGCTGGGCTTTGGATAGGTCGGTTTCAGCGATCGCCGCTAAAGCCATAGGGGGAGGAAACCAGGTTGCACCTGGAAACCGTTGGCCGACTCCTTCTTCAATGTCTGCCGCCAGTAGGAGGGGAAACTTGGCCCAGGATTGGAGCTGTTGCGTGCGAGCAGCTAACTCTATAGCGCTGCCATCCACAAAAATCACCCCCCCGACTCCCAAATCCTCTAGCCAGGATTTTAAGGTTGCTAGGGGCGGCTCCCAAGTGGGGTAGCGAATCTGCTGGTCAAATAGATGACCCGAGGCCCGAACTACTACCATCTGAGCCACCTGTTCTGCCAGAGATAGATGATTAATCATAGGAGCCAAAACCTGGTGCAATCCTGAAAAGTGATCTAGTCTTCAAGGGGTTCAGTGACCTGTTCGGTAACTTTTTTGGTAACTTTTTCGGGAAGTTGCTCGGCAACTTTCCCGGTCATGTCCTGGGTCATCTCCCCCATATTGCTATCCGCATTGCTGTCCGCCTCCGGCTTGCGTTCTTGAGCAATTTGATTGAGCAAATTGAGCATCTTATCTCCCCGCTCCAGGGAACGATCTTCCAGGAAAATAACTTCGGGAGTGCGACGTAATCGCATCCGCTGGCCCAGGTGAGATCGCACATGATTGGTGGCGGATTTTAGCCCGGCCATCGTTTCCTGACGAGCTTCCTCGGTGCCATAGATGCTGACAAAAATCTTGGCATGTTGCAAGTCCCCAGAGACATCAACATCGGTGATGCTCACCATGCCAGTGCCGACCCGGTCATCTTTGATGTCATAGAGCAATATCTGGCTGACTTCCCGTTTAATCATTGCTGCCACTCGGGAAACGCGACGATCTGTAGCCATGATAATTCCTCCCCCTCATGGATTTAGGTCATGCTTTTCTATGATATCGTTTAGGCCAATGTTCTGAGTTTATTTTTTGTAGAAATTTCCCCCGGAGCAGTCTCTAGTTGGGGACAGTAACGATAAAGCCTAAATTATCTCGATAACCCTGAATCCAAATACAACCCATGGCCAATATAGAAGTTCTTGCGGACAAAGATCAGCTGATTCAGCGGGCTCAAGCTATTGTGCTCGACCAACTTACAACGGCAATTCAAGCCCGAGGTCAGTTTACGATTGCCCTAGCGGGAGGCAGTACCCCGAAGCCATTGTATTCAACCCTGGCCACCCAAGCCCTACCCTTCGACAAAATCCATGTATTTTGGAGTGACGAACGCTATGTTCCGGAAGACGATCCGGACAGTAATCAACTGATGGCCCGTCAAGCCTGGCTGGATGCGGTACAGTTTCCTTCAGAAAATATTCATCCCATGGTGACAACGGCTGCAGACCCTATCGCAGATGCCAAACGTCATGAGGCTGAACTGCGGGCCTTTTTTCACGTGGGCCCGGAGGAATTTTCCCAGTTTTGACCTGATTTTGTTGGGCATCGGAGATGATGCCCATACGGCTTCTCTCTTTCCGGGAACGGAGGCACTAAAGGTACGCGATCGCCTGGTAACAGTGGGCAATAAATCCGGTCAGCCCCGTTTAACATTTACCGTGCCCTTGATCAATCAGGCCCATTGTGTGATGTTCTTGGTAGCTGGGGCTAGCAAACGACCGGCCCTGGCTCAAATCTTTGCCTCTGATGCCGATGCCTTTGCCTATCCGGCTCGTCTGATTCAGCCCCAAGGGGAACTCTGGTGGCTACTGGATGAGGCGGCAGGACAAGACCTCAAATAGCCCCTAGTAACCGGAACCGTTACAGTCACCAGGCTTGATTAAACTCCAAAACGATTTCGGGCTGGGCAACGGTTTCTATTCGTTAGGGTTTGGATGAATTGTAGGGGACTTCAGAATCCCAGAGTTAATCAAGTGGAACAGCCGTTTCAGATGTTTCTTAGCAGGTCAGATGCCTGCAACATAAGACTTGCATCTGATGTAATAGCTGTTCCTCGGACTATGGTTGTATGGTTTGTTGTCAGCAAACTGTCCCTGGCAAACTGTCATTCACAAATTGTAGTTGGCCCCAGTGAGCCGTAAATAGTAAACTGTGAGATCAGTATCCTGCTCAAATCCTTCATCTAAACTTTAGATAAGATTTATCTAAAAGTAAATTTTATCTAAAAGCCGAGTTTCCCTGAGACGAGATAATTCTTAATCAGATAGGATTAAGTGTAGAGCATAGCTAGACTTGAAACTGGCTCCAGTTTGAGGAGGAAAAAGTAATGATTGTTTGTCCAAATTGTAGCCATCAGAATCCAGAAGGGGCAACTCAGTGTGAAGCTTGCTATACTCCCTTGCCCACCACTATGGCCTGTCCCAATTGTGGTGCAACGGTTCAAAGTGATGCTGCATTCTGTGGGCAATGTGGATATAACCTGCAGGTCAATGAAGCAGAAGCTCAGGAGCTTCTGGTACCTGTTCCCCCCGATTTGGGGGAAGATATCCCTCCAATCCCGCAAAACCTTGCCCCCGAACCGTTACCCGATGCGCTGATTGAACTTGAGCCCATTCCAGCCCTTAATCCGATGGCGGAAGTCACCCTGGCAGCGGTGTCTCCCGCCGAACCAGAACCAGCAATGGAGATGGAGCAACCGGACTTAGCATCATCCACCCAGAACTTGGAAATCAGTTCGATTTCATCGGAAGCGGCTCTAGGCAGCGGAACTTCGAGGCATTCCAGTACCCAACTGCAAAATACCTCCGCTTGTCTGGTGCATGTACAAACGAGTGCCGTTGTTGAACTCCCTCAACATCTGCCCGTGGTTCACTTGGGTAAGCCCAATCAGTTAATTCCCCCGGACATCGATGTCTCAGGTTTTCCCAATTCAGAGATCGTGTCACGAACTCATGCTGATATCAGGGTTGAGGCGGATAATTACTATATTGAGGATACAGGAAGTTCTAATGGAACTTATATCAACAATATTCCGCTGCAAAAAGGTAATCGTCATCGTCTGAGACCCGGCGATCGCATCTCCCTGGGCAAAGGAGATTTGGTCTCTTTTATCTTCCAGCAATCTCAGTAAAGGTGGCTCAAGTCAACCCTGAGAATCATCTGAACCTGCAATATCAACGTGATTACCTTAAACTTGCTTCATCCTAATCAGTTAATTGCTGTCCGAAGTTGGACATTTGACCAGGAAAATACCGTGCGTGTGGGCCGTTCAGTCCGAAATCATGTTGTACTTTATAGTGCAATTGTTTCCCGTTGCCATCTTGAGTTAATCCAGGACTATCAAGGATGGAAAGTCGTCAATCTTGGCACGAATGGAACCTACATCAATGGTCAACCTGTCCATGAATGCCGGGTAGAAGACGGGCAAATTATTCAAATTGCCCTCTCAGGCCCTAAAATTCAGCTTAAAATTCAACCAGAGCCTAGTTTCAGTTCCAGAACCCCTAATCTCACCACCCAAAAAAACACCATGAAGATCCAGACTGATTCCCAACCCAGTACTGTGGTGGAGAGAGTGAAAGCGGCTAATGCCCCTCCAGACAATCGATCTGGACAAACAGAAGCCACATCTGAACCATCTGAACCGTCGGACGAGTCTACTCAGTTCGATTTGACCAACCCAGACTGAATTGATTTAGACCATCCTGCCAAGGATTTTCAGTTCTCTGTAACCTGATGTGAAATTGCTATGCAATTCATTCAAAATCCAGACATTGAAAACTAGACATTGAAAACTAGATATTAAAATCTAAATCCCAAAATCCAGGTATTAAAATCTGAATATTGAAAGCTAATCCTATTCTCAATCATTGTCAACATTTGGAATTTTAATGGTTTGTGATTACTTTAATTCTAATTCACCCAACGCAGCCGATACCAGTGAATCGCTGGATGTTTGAAAATGAGTCAATTGTTCGGATTGGCCGGGCAAAAGATAATGATATTGTGATTTACAATTCCGTTGTCTCCCGTCATCATCTGGAGCTTTGGAATAAAGATTCAAGCTGGGCAGTAGTGAACTTCGGCGCAAACGGGACTTACTTACACAACAAGTTGGTAACTCAAACCTCAGTTGCAGACGGTATGGTATTGCGTTTGGGACGAACGGGGCCAAGGCTGTTAGTCAAGCTTGGCCCCGTGAGCAACAGTCTGAATTTAACTCAGCCCAATCTAGACCCCA
Organism: Oscillatoriales cyanobacterium RM2_1_1; assembly: GCA_012033335.1. Taxonomy (GTDB): domain Bacteria; phylum Cyanobacteriota; class Cyanobacteriia; order Cyanobacteriales; family Microcoleaceae; genus JBHJGO01. The sequence goes on along the minus strand of JAAURB010000007.1, from coordinate 41,805 downwards.
CGGATATTAAACCATCGGATTCTCTGGAAGAAGATGAAGACGTAACTCGAATTGAGTTCTTGGAATAATCCCTGAGCTTAATCGAAGAGCCCAATGCCAGTCTGGGGATCAAAGACAAACAGTCGGGCCAGATCGAGATGAACAATGATGCGATCGCCCGGTTGGAACTGAGCCTCAGCAGGCCCTTGAAACTGAATTAAAGTGGAGGAGTTGGCCTCTAGCAGATGGGCCCGAATTAAAACTTCCCGCCCTAGGGGTTCCATCAAATCGACTTCAACCTTGAGGGGGGCATGGTTGAGTAATTGGGCAGCCGTTGGAATATTCTCAGACGGATTCTCTGCCGGAACCCAGGTAATGTGTTCAGGACGAATCCCTAAATTGAGATGCTGGCCTTCATAGGGATGGAGTTGATCCTGCAAGTCTACCGAACAACTCAGGGATTGCTGCCCCAGCCAGAATAGACTATTGCCATAGACTGCCGGCAACAGGTTCATCGCGGGATTTCCTAGAAACCTTGCCACCATCTGATTGGCTGGCTGAGCATAAACTGTCTGGGGTGGGCCGATTTGCTGAACCCTACCCCGATCCAGCACCACAATCTGATCTGCCAGGGTCATGGCTTCTACCTGATCATGGGTGACGTAAACCGTCGTGATCCCCAATCGTTGATGGAGTTGCTTGAGTTCAGCCCGGGTGTCGTCGCGCAACTGGGCATCCAGGTTTGACAGGGGTTCATCCAGTAAAAATACCTGGGGTTGTCGGATAATTGCTCGACCCAAGGCGACTCGCTGCTGCTGCCCCCCAGAAAGCTGTTTGGGTTTGCGATTCAACAGATGATCAATCGCCAGGGAACGGGCCACTTGGTCAATCTGGGTTTGAATTGTACTGGGATTCGCCTGTCTCATCCGTAAACCGAAGGCCAGGTTTTCGGCCACCGTCATATGGGGATAGAGGGCATAATTTTGAAATACCATGGCCACATCCCGTTGACGGGCGGGAACTGCATTGACTAATCGATTTCCAATATAAACATTGCCACTGCTGGCGGTTTCTAAACCGGCAATGATTCGTAGAATTGTAGACTTGCCACAGCCTGAAGGGCCAACAAATACCCAGAATTCACCCTCAGGAATTTTAAAGGTGATATCCTCTACAGCCTTCACAGGGCCATATTGGCGGGTAATCTGATCCAGGTGAACGGTTGCCATATTCAACGCCAACCTGCTAACTCACTGCCCTATGATCATAAAGTAAATAGAGTAGAACAGCCGAGATGACTGTTTTTCAGCAGGCAAGATGCCTGCACCACCCCATAATCAAATTAGGCGTTAACCCGGGAGTTACTTCTGACCAATCTCTCCAACTCCGACACCACCCGATCCAATTCTTCCACAATCTCTCCAATCGGTGGAGCAGCATGGGCCCGCCGAAACGCTTCAACTAATGACCGGTAGTACCACAGGGTTCCAGCTTTGTCCGCTGTAAACCTGTCCCAGATCCCTTCTCCTATCCGACGATAATCCCGCAGGATAGCTGTAGCATTGTACAGTTTATCGGCAGCAGAGACTAGCCGCACCGAACTGGAGGCTGTCGGTAAATGATCCAGATAGGCTTGTTTGCGTTCCTGCCAGGGGGGTTTCGGGCTAGTATAGGCATCGGTGCAGCCTTCAACAATCTGGCTGACATCAGGGCCAAACCGCCGCAATATTTCATCTCGGGTAGCCAGTCCCCCTTGATCCTCAATGGCATCGTGAAGTAACGCGGCGATCGCCTCATCTTCATTGGCCCCATATTCCAGGGCCAGGCTGGCCACTCCGAGTAAATGGGCCACATAGGGTACTCCTGAACCTTTGCGTTCCTGGGTTCCGTGCAACTGAATAGCATAGTTTAAAGCGTCTGTAAATCGTTCTGAGAGTTGCATAGTGGGTCTTGTCCTATGTGTTAGATTGGAGAGTATGGCTAAAGAAAGTAATGGATACAAAATCGTTAGCGATAATCGCAAAGCCCGTTTTCTCTATGAAATACTGGAGACCTATCAGGCTGGGATCGCTCTCTATGGGACAGAGGTCAAATCCATCCGAGCGGGCCGGGTGAATATGCAAGATGGCTATGCCCTGATTCGCAATGGGGAAGCCTGGTTACTCAATATTCACATTTCCCCCCATGAAATTGCCAGTGGATATTTCAACCATGAGCCCCGGCGCAATCGCAAGCTACTCCTGCATCGGCAAGAAATCAACAAGCTCATGGGTCAGGTTGAACAAAAGGGCCTGACTCTGGTTCCTTTAAAAATGTACCTGAAAGAGGGTCGAGTCAAGGTGGATATTGGTTTGGCCAAGGGTAAAAAGCTCCACGACAAGCGAGAGGATATCAAGCAGCGCGATGACAAACGGGCGATGCAGCGAGCCATGAAGCAATATTAAAGCAATAATGCCTGAAATGAGCCAACTAGAGCCACAACACTTGCCGCATCAAACTCGCATGGAGCAGGACAGCATGGGGGAAATTGCGGTTCCGGGGGATCGTTACTGGGGAGCGCAAACCCAGCGATCGCTGCAGTTTTTCTCCATTGGTCAGGATCGGATTCCGGTGGAGGTGATTACAGCCTTTGGGATTTTGAAAAAGGCGGCGGCGTTGACCAACCAGGATTTGGGCGGTTTACCCCCTGAGAAAGCCAGATTAATTGCTCAGGTGGCTGAAGAAATTATTCAGGGTGAGCTTGCCGCCCACTTTCCGTTGCGGGTGTGGATGACCGGGAGTGGCACCCAGTGCAATATGAACGTGAATGAAGTCATCGCCAATCGGGGGATCGAATTGGCGGGGGGAGTCATGGGCCGCAAAGATCCAATTCATCCCAATGACCATGTGAACCTGTCCCAGTCCTCCAATGATACGTTTCCCACAGCCATGCACATTGCGGCGGCCCTGGGATTACATCAACGGTTAATCCCCCAGGTACAAAAGATGCGGCAGGCTTTGCAGGCTAGGTCTGAGGAATTTGCTGGGATCATTAAAATTGGTCGTACCCATTTGCAGGATGCTGTTCCCCTGACCTTGGGTCAGGAATTCTCGGGCTATGTGGCCCAGTTAGATGCGGATTTGAAGCGAATTCAGTTTGTGTTATCGGATCTGTATGAACTGGCCATAGGGGGAACTGCCGTAGGAACCGGGTTGAATGCTCCCCCTGGATTTGCCCAGGGAGTCGCTGAAAAAATTGCCCAGATGACCGGACTGCCCTTTATCTCGGCCCCGAATAAGTTCGCCGCGATCGCCGCCCATGATGGGATTGTCATGGCGAGCGGCGCATTAAAAACCCTGGCCTGTTCCTTGATGAAAATTGCCAATGATATTCGCTGGCTGGGCAGTGGCCCCCGCTGCGGCCTAGGAGAATTGATCCTGCCGGAAAATGAACCGGGTTCCTCGATCATGCCGGGAAAAGTCAATCCGACCCAATGTGAAGCTATGACCATGGTGGCGGCTCAAGTCATGGGCTACGACACCGCCATTACAATTGCGGGTTCCCAGGGGCAGTTTGAGCTGAATGTATTCAAGCCGATGATGATCTTTAACCTGTTGCAGTCCGTGAATTTAATGGCCGACAGTTGCCAGAACTTCACGGATTTCCTCCTGGTGGGGTTGCAGGCTAATACCCGAAAAATCAATCAACACCTTGAGCAATCGTTGATGTTAGTCACGGCCCTCAGCCCCAAACTGGGTTACGATAAGGCGGCAAAAGTGGCTCACCATGCCCATGAACATGATCTTTCCCTGAAGCAAGCCTGCCTGGAACTGGGGTACATTTCCGCCCTAGAGTTTGATCAGGCCCTTGACCTGGAAAAAATGGTCAACCCGGAGGATTAGCTGGAAATCTAGACGGCTCTGGCAGAAACAATCCCCCGATCTCAAGCTATCAAAGTTCTTTAAAGTCCCTTAGAATTTAAAGATTGCTGGTGAGAATTCTCCAGGGGTTACATTACATAAGCTGATATAAGCTGTTTCAATTCAGTTCCAGTTCAGAAGACATCACCCTTAAATAGTCACCTAATAGTCATCTAATAGTCACATGGCAACGATCAACGACCATTACCTCAAACTCAAAGCCGGATACCTGTTTCCTGAAATCGCCCGTCGGGTTAACGCCTTTGCCGAGGCCAATCCAGGGGCCAAAATCATCAAACTTGGGATTGGTGATGTGACAGAACCCTTGCCGGAAGCCTGCCGCACGGCCATGATTAAAGCCGTTGAAGAAATGGGCGATCGCGCTACATTCAAAGGCTATGGCCCAGAACAGGGCTATGGCTGGTTGCGGGACAAGATTGCCCAGGAGGATTTTCAAAGCCGGGGTTGTGAGGTAGATGCCTCGGAAATCTTCATCTCCGATGGCTCCAAATGTGACTCGGGCAATATTCTGGATATCTTCGGCAAAAGCAACAAAATCGCCGTCACCGATCCGGTTTATCCCGTGTATGTCGATACCAATGTGATGGCCGGACATACGGGAGACCTGAATGACCAGGGGGAATATCAAGGGCTAGTCTACCTGCCGATTACGGCGGAAAACCAGTTCACCGCCGCGTTGCCGACGGAAAAAGTGGATTTAATCTATCTCTGCTTTCCCAACAATCCCACCGGAGCCACGGCAACCCAGGACTACTTGAAAACCTGGGTAGACTACGCCAGGGCCAACGGCTCCATTATTCTATTCGATGCGGCCTACGAAGCTTATATTACGAACTCGACCCTGCCCCATTCGATCTATGAAATTGAGGGGGCCCGGGACTGTGCGATTGAGTTTCGTTCCTTCTCTAAAAATGCTGGATTTACTGGAACCCGCTGTGCTTTAACGGTTGTCCCCAAAACCCTGAGCGCAAAGGCTGCCGATGGTGCTGACGTAGAGCTATGGAAACTCTGGAACCGTCGCCAATCTACCAAGTTTAACGGGGTGTCCTACATCGTTCAGCGGGGGGCGGAGGCGGTTTATTCTGAGGCGGGCCAGACCCAGGTGCGGCGGTTAATTGATTTCTACATGGAAAATGCTCGGATGATTCGGGAGCAATTGACGGCGGCGGGACTGGCGGTCTACGGCGGCGTCAATGCTCCCTACGTCTGGGTGAAGACCCCAGCAGGTTTATCCAGTTGGGATTTCTTTGATAAGTTACTCCAGGTTTGTCATGTGGTAGGAACTCCGGGGTCTGGGTTTGGGGCAGCGGGAGAGGGTTATTTTCGGATTTCTGCCTTTAATAGTCGGGAAAATGTCGAAGCTGCCATGGAGCGGATCACTGAAAAATTCAAAGTTTAGAGCTTTTCCACCAGCGATCTCCCTGAACTAAAGTATGAATCTGCCAATCGGATTGGGTCTCTGGGTAGTCACTCCGATAGTGACCTCCCCGGCTTTCGGTGCGCCAAGCCGCACTGTTGAGGATTAACCAGGCGATGTCTAAAAGATTCAGCGTTTCTGCATAGAGTTGAAGTTGGGACTCTGCTTCAGGACATTCAAATTTAATCCAGGGATTGAGGGATGGATCTGATGATGAATTTGACGGGGGTTCTACGTACTGATTCAGGGGGGACGTTTTGATTTCTTGTCGCCAGATTCGCACCTGAGTAATGGCCTGGTCTAAGGTCGCCTGAGTCCGACAAATACCAGCGCTCTGCCACATTAATACCGGGAGTTCCTGACGAATTGAGTTCACGGTTTTCATGTCCGGCCCCCAATCTTCCCTGACCCAAATCGGCGATGGAGGAACCTCCTCCGGTATTCGTTCTAGCTGAATCTCTGCCAATTGGGTGGCAAAGACAAGACATTCCAGGAGAGAATTGCTAGCCAGGCGATTAGCGCCATGCACCCCCGTATTGGCTACTTCTCCCACAGCATAGAGCCCTGGAATTGAGGTTTGGCTGGTGAGATCCGTGGCAATTCCCCCCATCCAATAATGGGCAGCGGGGGCCACAGGAATCGGTTGAGTCAGGACATCAACCCCCCACCGGGAACACATCTGAATAATATTGGGAAATCGATACTGAATTCGTTCCGGTTCAATCGGTTGCAAATCCAGATAAACATGGGCCTGGGCTGGATTTAGATTAGTTCTTTGCAAATGGCTGAAGATGGCGCGGCTGACAATATCCCTGGGGGCTAGCTCTCCTTGGGGATGATAGTCAAAGGCAAAGCGATATCCGGTTTCATCTACCAAATGGGCTCCTTCCCCCCGCACTGCTTCACTGATGAGAAACCGGGGAGCATCGGGTTGGGTCAAGGCCGTTGGGTGAAATTGAAAGAATTCCAGATCCCGAACAATAGCTCCGGCCCGCCAGGCCATGGCCACTCCGTCTCCGGTACTGATGCTGGGATTGGTAGTCTGGGCAAATACCTGACCCCCGCCCCCCGTCGCCAGGATCACGGCCCCGGCCCGTAGCTCAATCATTTGATGATAATGGAGGGCCGTTACCCCTCGACAGGTGCCTGTCTGGGGATGAATTTTCAGGGCTAGGGCGGCGGCGGGGGAAATCACCTGAATATTGGGGCGCTGTAACACCTGGGCAATCAAAGTATCGACGATGGCTTTTCCGGTTGTGTCGGCGGCATGGAGTACCCGGGGCCGAGAATGGGCTGCCTCCAGGGTTAAGGCCAGGTTTTCTCCTTTGCGATCAAAGGTTACCCCCAGGGTTAACAAGTGGTCGATGGCTTTGGCCGCATGATCGACAAGGAATTGGACAGACTGGCGATCGCAGAGTCCAGCCCCTGCTTTAAGGGTATCTTCCAGGTGGAGCTTGGGGGAATCCTGGGGGTCAATGGCGGCGGCAATTCCCCCCTGGGCCCAACGGCTTGCTCCGGTTTTTAGTCGCGCTTTTGAAATCAAGCCAATTCGTAGATTGGGAGGCAGACAAAGGGTGGCATAGAGTCCAGCAGCTCCGGAACCAATCACCAGAATATCAAATGTTCGAGAGCGCTCAAAATCAGGAAAATTAGCCATGAATGCCTATGGTTGAAACCGGTTTAAACCTGTTGGATAGAGGGAGAAGGGGTCAAAACATTTTGGAATAGAGAATCAACTCTATTTATAGTGAGTTTTACCAAAATATTTTTCCTAGTGTAGCTTAGATTTTTGCAACCTGGAATGCTTTCAGCAAATCGCGGCCCCACACCAGGAAAGATCCTTAATGGAATAGCCGTCTCGGCTGTTTTCCAGCAGGCAAGATGCCTGCGCCACCAGATTTCTGTTTGCCTGGAAGCAAAATACCTGCATCACAGAATTCTAGTCTGATTGATCGGATTGAATAGACCAGCCTAAGCCCTGGGCGCAAATGGTGTATGATAAAGTCAAATTTTGCCAGACGTGCCAGACGTGCCAGACGTGAATGCAGTGGAGCCAGTTTACATTTTGGGCGCGGGGCCAGCCGGGTTGGCGGCGGCTTACATCCTGACTCAGCAAGGTGTACCCGTGGTCGTTGTGGAGCGGGAAGGACAGGTCGGCGGGCTGGCCAAGAGTTTTCGATATCAGGATTTTATCCTGGATTATGGGCCCCATCGATTCTATACAAAGTTAGCACCAGTCCTGAAACTGTGGAATGAAGTCCTAGATCAAGAGCAGGTAACGGTTAATCGCCTGACGCGGATTTATTATCGCGGTAAATATTTCAGCTATCCCCTCAAAGCCAGGCAGGTTTTATTCACAATCGGAGCATGGGAAAGCCTGAAGGTTGTCACCTCTTACTTGCAAACGCGTTTGTTTCCGCCGCAAACGGCTCAAAACTTTGCTGAATGGGTAACCGGTAAGTTTGGTCGGCGGTTGTTTGAAATTTTTTTTGAAGGATATACGGAGAAACTTTGGGGAATTCCCTGCACAGAAATCAGTGCAGATTGGGCCGCTCAAAGGATTAAGGGATTGTCTCTATCTCAAGCCATTCGCAATGCGATTTTAGGCAACAGCGGCCAGGTCAAAACCCTGATTGATCAGTTTCAGTTTCCCTGTTTGGGTTCGGGACAACTCTATGAAAAAATTGCTGAATATTTGAGTCAAAATCATCAGCCCTTACTCCTGAATACGGAAGTTGTCCAGATTCATCATCAAGATTCTCAAGTGACTCAAATTACCCTGAAGAATCGCCAGACCCAGGCGGAAAAAACCGTAACCTGTGCTGGAGTAATTTCCTCCATTCCCTTGACTTTTCTGGTGCAGCAGTTGCGATCGCTCCCCCCTCAACCTGTAATTAATGCCGCAAAATCCTTAAAGTTTCGCAATACAATACTGGTCTATTTAATTGTTGAAGAGAGTCATCTTTTTCCAGATAACTGGTTGTATATTAATGATCCCAGAGTGCAGCTCGGTCGGGTCACCAACTTCGCTAATTGGTCACCGGAGATGCTACCCAATTCTGATCAAACTCCCCTATGTTGCGAGTACTGGTGTAACTTTGAAGATAAGTTGTGGCAGGCTTCTGAAGGGGAACTCTGCCAATTAGCTGAACGGGAATTACGGCAGATTGGGTTGCTAAAAGCCCAGTCTATTTCTAGTGGATTTACAGTGCATCTGCCCCGGACTTATCCGATTTATGCTGGAGATTATAAATACGCTTTAACAGAAATTCAAAATTACTTAAAGTCATTTCAAAACTTACAACTTGTGGGGCGTTATGGAGCATTTAAATATAATAACCAGGATCATAGTTTGTTGATGGGAATTCTGGCGGCTGAAAATTTGACTCAACCTGGAAAGCATGATCTCTGGGCTGTGAATAGTGATAGTGAATATATCGAAGAAGCGGCAGTTGATGCTCCGACAACGGCTGCTAAATTGGGGAATTCTTCCCGTCATCAAGTTTTGCAGGTCTCCCAGCAATTTTTTAAGTATTTATTGACAGGGGGTGCGGCTACTGTTGTGGATGTCCTGGTGTTTACAATTTTGGTTCAATCTGGATTGTGGTATGTTTATGCCTTAGGCATCAGTTATTTCCTGGGTTTAAGCACGAATTTCTGGCTGAGTCGGCGTTTTGTTTTTGGGATATACTGGAAGAATTGGCTGACTCAATATATTGTATTTACTACCGTGGCTTTGAATAGTTTGCTAGCAAATTTGGGATTGCTCCAACTACTGATTAATGAGGCAGAATTCAGTCCTGCCATGGCTCGACTGATTAGTGCAGCCTGTGTGGCATTGATTAGTTTCACCGGCCATAAACTTTACTCATTTGGTTCTTTGAATCAGTCTTCTGAGCAGGTTTCTAGTGTTAAATCCTGAGTGAATCATTGAGTATTAAGAACTTAGGTTTAGTTTCCAACCTTAAGTTCCCAACCTTAAAGTCTTAAATCTCGCCTCTTAGATCTTCCAGTTTCAAACTCCAAGTATTAAATCCTAAGTTGTAAATTCCAAGTCTTAAACCCTAAGTTTAAAACCTAACTTCCCTAACGTTGAGTCCCAAAATATTAAGCTTCCAACTCCAACTCTAAGCCTCAACTTTAACTTTGAAACTTCAACGTCTAACTTTGAAATATGCCTGAATCTAAACGTGCTTTTGAACCGCGTTTAAGCTGGGTTTTATGCATTACATTGCTCAGTTGGTTCGTTCTAGTTCCTTTCATGAATTCGATTAGAATTCCAATCGGGCAAAACTCAACAGGAGTGATTTCCCTGGCTTACATTGAGAACGTCAGTCCCTACACTGACTATTTTAAATATTTAATTCTGCTTCTAGTTCCAGGTTTGGTTGCAGTCCTATTTCTAGTCTTGAAGCCTCAATGGATTGAGAAATCTTTAAAGTTCCTATTGGGTTTAATCAACAATCAGAGAATCGGGTCAGCGATCGCCCTGATCCTATTGATCACCTGGTTGATTAATGTTCCTCTGAATCAATTCAAAATTGATGCAACCCTCATTGATTCTTTTCATCAGGGAGAATTTCTCGGGTTTCTACCGGACTTTATGCAATTAAAAAACCCCTTTGAACAGACAGTTTTAATTCATGGTTGGGGATTGGATGTTTTGCCGACCTGGTTGGGAACCCAGTTGCCTATAAACCAAAATGGTATTGCGGCAACTCGCTTCTTTGTCAACCTGCAAAACGTCATCACCTGTGTGGGTTATTTCTGGGTTTTGTGGGAGTTGACTGGAACTGTTAATTTTGATGTTAATTTAAATTTAAATTTTAATAAATTCCGTCTACCCATCTTTCTGATTTCCTGCCTGGCCTTTTGTATTTTTGATGGAATTTTCTTTAAGTTTGATGGTCGTCGAGGCACTATTTTTATCTTGCAGTTAGCTCTAACGTTGCGATACTTTCGGATAGTGATTCTGACTCAAAAATCAGGAAAACTCCTGGCATTACTGATTGGAGTATCTCTCCCGATTAGCTTTCTCTATGTTTATGATCGGGCGATTTATTTTTTGGCTATTTATCTTTTTGCTACAACTTTAAGTTTATTTCTAAAACCTAATCCTAACCGTTCACCGGCTCAAAACTGGCTGATTGGTTCCGCCTTAGGCACAACCCTGACAACTATTTTTCTAATTGGTTTGTTGGGTTTAGATGAGATTAAAGCGATTTTTTCCCAAGTTGCCTATTGGGGTCAATATGGGCGCTACATTTCTTTCATTCCTCTGCCCACTTTTGAGTTGACCTGGACATCACAAAATTTCTGGTTGCCGATGATGATTCAAAGTGCTGTTCTGGTTTATCTGCTTCTAGATTTTAAGGGTTGCGAGTTCAAGCTCAGATATTTTATTCAGAAGCATTATTTTTTACTACTGCTGTTGTTTACTTCTCTGATTTATATGAGGATTACTCTGGATCGGAGCGATCTGGGTCACGCTTACCATGGCGCTATTCCAGTGGTGTTTTTGGTGGCTTATCTGATATATCAGGGATATGAAAACCATCTCAAACAACGACTTATCAGGTTTGAGCCAAATCCAACCCAGCAGCTTTTAGCCGTGGCTTTGGGAATGATTATTTTGCTGTCAGAGCCGGGGTTCAATCTGAAAAATGCAGTTCATTGGATTGGTAAATTTCCTATTGCGGTTAAGCACGCTGATGCTCAATTGATTAAACCCGATTATTTGCAAGCCTGGATAGAAATGCAGCCTGAGATTAGTCAGCAATCTTGTTTTTTCACTTTGACTTCTGAAGGGTTATGGTATTACCTGTTCAACCGACCTTCCTGCTCTAAATATAGCTATGTTCTCTACGCCAAACCAACGGTTGCTCAAGAAACAGTCTTAACGGAATTGGCGGAAACTCAGCCCGACATTTTATTGCTGACCAATGAAATGTGGTTTCAAAATCCTTGGGATGAAATTCTCAAGTCTGAATCTGCGGCTTTAATTTACCAGGGTGTTCTGGAAAATTACCGACCTTATAAAGCGATCCAATCCCATTGGTTTTGGAAACGTTACCTTAATCCTTTAGAGTTTGGGCAAACTAATTTATTGAATGGAGTTATTGAGTTCACTCCTGATTATCCTGTGAAACGGGGAGAGGCCGTTTCCCTAGCGGGTTGGGCGATTCTACCCGAACAATTAAAGCCCGCTGATGCTGTTTACTTAAGTAATAGTCAGAATCAACTATTAGAAGTGGGTAGAGTCAACCTAAATCGGGCTGATGTGGCTTTAGTTTTAGGTAACAAAAACTATGAATATTCCGGCTGGACACTGCGGGTTCCGACGGCAATTCTGCCCAGGGGCACTTCTGGTTTGAAAGTATGGGCTTATGAGGCTCAGTCCAATCAATTAATTCAACTTGGAGATGAAATTTCAATTGAGATTGTAGACTGAATGAATTGGCTAGTTTAATTGGATTGATTCTATGATTTTGCGCCCAAAATGAGCAAAGTTTTTGTTTGGGCTTCAATATAATTTCTAATCTTAGACTTTTCTTCCGGCGAAGTATCTTTTGAATTGAGCTGCTCATTGAGCTGGGGAAATTGAACCCCTGTAATCTTCATCCGTTGATATGGTCTTTGAGCCCCACGAGTATAGTGAATTCGCTGGGTTGCTAATTCCCAAAGTTTAATGGTTTCATCGGCGCTACCACTGACTAGCTGGTTGCCATCGGGACTTACTGCCACACTCCTGACCCAGTTTTCATGTTTATTATTGGGCTCATTTAAGACTTTCAAACACTTAGCAGTTTGTACATCCCAGAACCGGATCGTGTTGTCAGCGCTACCACTGATCAGGGTCTTGCCATCGGGGGTAAAAGTGACGGCCCAAATCCAATTATCATGGCCCTGGCAAGTATTTAGGCAATCTCCTGTTTTAGGATTCCAGAGCTTGATCAGGTTATCCTCGCCGCCACTAGCCAGAATTTTGCCATCGGGACTGAAGGCCACCGACCAGATCCAGCCCTCATGTCCCGCTAGATGTTGCCCTCCCGCTTCAGAAATGGGTAGATCCCAGCATTGAAATGTGGGATCGAATTGTAGGTTCCAGAGTTTTAGAGTGGAATCTTCTCCCCCACTGGCTAGGGTTTTACCATTGGGACTGAAGGCTAGAGTCAGTACCCCTCCTTCATTGTCGGCCAGCCAACTGTGGATCCGTTGTCCTGTCTCGACCTTCCAAAGCTTTAGGGTAGAATCTTCGCTACCGCTAGCCAGGGTCGTGCCATCAGGAGTGAATGCTACAGCACAAACCCATTTCGTGTGTTCCCGTAAGCGCATTTGACAGATGCCGTGGCTGACATCCCAAAGCCGTAGGGTTTGATCCTCACTGCCACTAGCCAGAGTTTTGCCATCGGGACTGAACGCCACCGCCCGAACCCGCTTGGTATGCTCTTCGAGCCGCTGCAATCGTTCGCCGCTGTTTGAGTCAACAACCGCACCACCTTGTCATCACTACCCGCCGCGATCAATCGGCCATCGGGACTGAAGGCCACTGACCAGAATTGGTTGGCATAGCCAATCAGGGTTTTATAGCTGCTAATTGAAGCGTTCTGGATATCAGGGACGTTTATATCCCAGAGCTTAATAGTTTGATCGTCGCTACCGCTGACCAGAGTTTTACCGTCAGGACTGAAGGCTACTGACCAAACCCGATTGTTGTGACCTTGAAGAACCGCTAAACAGACTCCTGTTGCTACTGACCAGAGCTTAATCTGGCGATCTTTACCGCCACTAGCCAGCACTGTCCCGTCAGGACTGAAGGCTAGGGCAATCAGCCGATCAGAATGGTCATTTAGGGTTCTTAGACAGATGCCAGTTTGTCCATCCCAAAGCTTCACGGTCTTATCTTCACTAGCACTCGCCAGTAACAGGGGGGTATCGGGAGTTGGTTGGGGAGCAAAGGCCACAGCCATGACCGCTTCGGTATGATCGACTAGGGTCAATCGACAATTTCCGGTCTTCCCGTCCCAGATTTTGATCGTCTGATCGTCGCTTCCACTGGCCAACCATTCACCCCCAGAACTCCAGGCGACTGACCGTACCCGCTGTTGATGGCCGGATAGGATATCTAAGCTCTTGCCGTTCTGCCCATCCCAGAGCTTGATTGTGGCATCTTCACATCCGCTTGCCAGTATCTTACCATTGGGGTTCCAGGCCACTGACCAAACCCGACCGCCCTGACTCGGCAGACTCATACAGGTTTTCGTCTCAAGTTCCCAAATTTTGATCGTTTCGTCTTGACTACCACTGGCTATTTGCTGGCTATCTGGACTGAAGTCTACAACATGAACCCAGTGCTGATGGCCTTTCAGGGTTCCCACCAATTGAAACTTTTGCTCAGTTCTCATCGGTATTTGCTCAGAGGAAGAACGGGGTTCATTCACCTGCCAGAGATGAATTTCGCCACGACTGTGACCTGCCGCTAAATAATGTCCATCAGGGCTGAAGGCCACAGAAAATACATTGCCAAAACTCTCTTTGAATACCGTGTCAATGAATTGGCTGTGGGAAAAATCAAAGTCAGGTAAATTAATTTGGGGTAAATAGGCCTGGCGCAGCACCAACCGAGACCAGTTTGAGATTTTCTTGAATGTTTCACCGGAGGTTTGTCCAGAGATTTGCTCACATGATTGATTAGAGATTTGAACTGATCGAAAGTCTGAATTTCCAGGGACGATGCCCAATTGAATCAACAGGTTTAATAAATTCCCAGCGGCATAACCTGTTTCCAAGGGAGACTGATTTCGCAAAGTATTTAAAATCGCAAAACATTGGCGTTTAAGTTGGTCTAAATTGATAAATTCCTTCAACAAAAAGTTTGCCAGAGGTCTTAAAATAGAGCGCACTTGCTGTTCCCGCACTGGGTCAGGACTATGGGCTTTAATCAAGGCATATTTTCTCAGCATGGTCAGATTTTGTCCTTGCTGTTTTTCAGAGCTTTGCTTATCCTGTTTCAAGACTGACTTAATTTCATCAGCAGCATGTTCAACTAGACGATCCAGGGTATATTCAGTGACAACCTGCTGTAGCCTGAATATTTTGTGTTTATCATCTAGTTCAAGTAGCGATCGCCGCATCAAAGATTCAGTTGCGTCCAAAATCTCCTTCAGAGAAACCGGGGATAAAATATCCTGTTTTAAGTCCATCAAAGTGACTGATATTTTCTGAGCTAGGGGATTATTGATCGCCAGCCAGTACATAATTTCTTTTTCCAGGTCAGATAACCGCTCAAACTGTTCCTGTAAGATGTTTCGTACATCTCCGAATAATTGTTCGCGGGTTTGCTTGAGGACATTGAGAAACTCATTGACATTCCCGCCAAAGAGTTCCTCAATGCTAGCCGCAATGATTTTTAAAGCCAGGGGATTGCCTCCATAGCGCTCTACTACTTCATCCCATTGACTCTTAAATTGAAATTGCCCTTTGTCCTCTAGTAATTCCTGAGCTTCTTCAAGATTTAAACCTTTTAGCGATAGGGAGCGAACAGGTAAGTTTCTACCATAAAGAATGGCAATTTCCCGGGGTTTTTCCCGGCTAGTGATAACAACACAACTCTGATGTTTTGACTCCCCTAATCTCCAGAGCAATGCACCATAATTCTCAAAGCCAGATTGATAATGACCAGCCCGTTCCCCATTCCCGAGAATGATTTCCATGCTGTCCAGGATAATCAAATAGCGATGGGTTTGTAGATGATCTACAAAAACTTCAAGCTGATTGGCAAACGATTCAGGTAGGTTTTTAATTCCCTCTGATTGAGATGAGTTTACCTCGGGATCCTCAAACGTCTTGAGTAATTCTTCGAGAAAGTCCTCAGGAGGTTGCCCCTCTCGGAAACTCCGCCAGATGAAATGGTCGAATTTATCCTGGACTTTTAGAGCCAACTTAATGGCTAAACTGGTTTTACCCATGCCCCCCATCCCCAGGATCGCAATCAGACGACAATTATCTTTGACAATCCACTGCTCCAGATAATTGAGTTCCTGGACTCGTCCTGAAAATCCCTTGGAAACGTCCGGTGCATTTTCCAAACCCGAGGGCGATCTCCCTCGGGTTTGCGACTGCTGAAGCCTTTCAATCAATATTTCTCTCAATGCTGCTAGCTTGCCAGAAGTCCCTCCAGAAATTTTAAACTTAGAGTAGATGGCTCCTAGTCTTTTCCGAACCGCAGGGGCGCTAATTTCTAGGCTTTTAGAAATCTCTTTGGCAGTTTTTCCGTCAAGGGCAAGACGGAGGGTGTCGAGTTCGGCATCAGAAACTTGATACTGAGTCGCGATGGCGTTTAAAAAATCTTCAGGAAAATCAGACATAGGTATTGGAACTCTGAGTTAGAACCCAAAGGTCAGCAGATTTTATCTTTAAATCAAATCACAGATTATCGAATTATCAAATCACAGGTTATCGAATCAAAATTCTTCAATCCTATTCGTCAGCCTCCTAAACCTTTGCTCATCAGGTTATTGACCAATTAGAGTCATTGACTTTTGATGCGTCAATATTTCCTATTTTAACCTAGTCATGTCACGATGGAGACTTTTTTAGATACTCTTCTATATATTTCCTAGATTTTGTATACCTTTTCAACCCCTTATTACCGAAAGATGGATAAAAAACAAACCTGATATTGACAATATATGTAATCATGGATTATATTTTTGATAAGCAAAGTTATCAACTGACTATCGACCTGGTGTGAGAAGACTGTGGTTTTGTCCGATCTGATAGAAACAAGAGATGTCAGTTGATAAAAGTTTGAACCAGTCGATTGGCAGTACATTGGCAGTACGTTTGCAACTCTCGATGTTTTGAATATCAAATTGCAAAGCTCGATGTGATTTTCCCTATCCGTTCCACAAGGAGTTGAACCTGCTTTTAATCGGGTCTGAGAGAGCCCTCGATTTGATTGCAAACCATTTCACAGTTCAAAGACTTTTGGCTCTTTCAAGTGATAACTTGTTAGCCTTTTGGAGGAATAACACTCATGGATGGAGAACTATTCAGAGAGTTACTCAAGTTTTGGATCAGTCTAGAAAAGATAGCAAAGAATTGAAAAGGAATTAGATAAGACTCAGAAAGGATTCTGATCTAAAAATTCCTTCATTAGAGGATGTTTAAAAAAAGCTGGGTTTTTACCTAGTAGCTCTGATAGTCACGTGTCTCCCGATAATCTTTTTAAACATTCTCTTAGAGCCTGAAAAGCGTGGTTCTAAAAACGCTCTAAGACTACTCTAAAAACTGAACTCAGCCTGACTTTAGAAAATCCAGACCCGTATGGATAAAACTTGGAATCCAAGCTCAAAACCCAAACCTTAATCCTTGTCAGGAATCTAAATTATGAAAAGCTGTTCTTTCAAAAATATGACCAATTTGACTTCTTTACCCTGCTGTCATCAGCAGAAGGGTAATTGGATCTATTGCTCTTTCTGCAATCAACGAGAAGAGATCGAAACTGCTTTGGAAGGGTATGATCTCATCGGAATCTTGTTGACATTGATTGTGATTCTAGTTTTGGGTCGGGCATTTTTGTTGGGTGCTGATCAGCCTGAAACTTTTCCGGTTGAAGACTCAAAACTTTTTTGTCAACCCAAATCTCAAATTTGTCAACCCAAATCTCAAACCCTTTCCCGGTAGGGATTTAGAGTTTGCATGGAACACGAGGTGTTTAAACAGTCGGAGCCGTTATCAGATCGGGTGTCACTTAGGTTAATTACTATAGCTGGCTCCCACAGCCGAGCGCTTTCTTAGGGGTAGGATGATCCAGTCCCGGGATCGGTCATGCACTCTGGCTTCGGCATAGGAAGGGGGCACTGCCCCCTGCACCCTCCATCAATCTTCTAATTAATTGCGTCAAGCGACTTACTTGTGAAGTATCACAGATAGCAGATGTTCTTCAACAGATGTTCTTTAACAGACCAACCTGTCAGGCGATAACTGGTCAATGATTTCATCCGATTGTCCAGTACACAGGCAGCAAACCGCTGGGCCAAGGGCGGGACAAACACCAGAGGATTACTGAATCCTGAGAACACCTGCAATCCTTCTGCTTGAGGAACCGGGCCAACAATCGGTAAACCATCATGGCTAAAGGCTACTAAACAGTGATACCAGGTTGCGGGCAAGGTTGCCAGAGTCGGCAAGATCTGGCCCATAGAAGCTCGAATTAAGGCTTCACTTCTAACCGGATCAATTCTGGCCTCCGGGTTACTCAGCACTCGGGATGGTTGACCGATTCGCATCTGACCGTTGAGAAATTGTACAGCACTAACATCCACAGTCACCGGGAAAAATTCATGATCGGGCTGATTCCAGAGGGGTTCAAGTTGGGGGTCGGTAGCTTCTGCCTCCAGTTGAAATCGCTCCATGCCAGCGGACATCACGATGGTTTGCAAGCCAACCTCAACCGGGGCAGTTTCCAGGACTTCTGTATGGGTGAAATGAATCCGCAGGGCAATTCCAGCAGACTTGAACAGTTGGCGGGTCAGCCCCCCGGCACAGACTACTATATTTTTGCCTTCATAGGTTTCATGGTGGGTTCTAACGCCCTGGACTCGATCCTGATGCCAAAGAAAATCAGTCACCTGGGCGATCTCTAAGATTCCCCCCAATTGTTTGAATCCTTGACAGTAGCCTTGATTGAGGTTCTCAGGCCGAATCTGCCCATGACGAACGGTAAACGCTCCGGAAATTCCGCCGGGATTTAATAGGGGTTCCCGTTCCCACGCCTCAGCAACAGTAAGAAATTGGGGCGGTATCGCAAAGCGTTGGTAGGTTGAGACTAATGTTTGGGGATCGCGATCGCCATTGACCGTCAGCAGCAAATCTACCTCTCGCAATTGAGAATCAACGGGTAATTCTTCAGATAAAACCTGATGACGAGCTTTGCCCTCCTGACAGAGGGTTCGGGTTAAATCCGTTGTGCCTGCCCAGTAGGCTAGGCCCCCATAGCTGTAACGGGTGGCCCCTTGAAATCTGGCATCCTGTTCTAGCAGCAAGACCTGAAACCCAGCTTTTGCCAATTCGTAGCTCAAGGCGGTTCCAGTAATCCCAGCACCAATGATAATCCAATCGTAGGTTTTCATAAACAAACTTGCAACTCAAAACCAGCCAAGACCTCTTCTCTGCTTAAGGTAACAGGAATGCTAATGAAAAGATCAGAAACTATTTTCAGGCCAGTTGATGACTGTAGTTGATGACTGTTCCCTATCAAAAGTTTGAGATTCATGTAAAAGCCTAGGTCTTTGCTCAAATCATCCCTTAAGATGGGAACACTAAACTGAGGTTGAGCCGGGGTTATGAACCATTGCAGCCCTTCTAGCCATGAGATTGTTGAAAAGTTTCAGTTTCTTCAGGCTCAACTGCGTCAACGAGTCCAAACCTCCCAGGATTTGTGCCTGGATGAACAGAACGTTTTAGTCGTTCCCTCCCTGACCCTGGATCAGCAACAACTCCAGAACGTTCAGGGGGTACATCAATATGAAGAGCGGTTTCTATTTTCCCTGACCCGCCTGCGAAACCCACGAATGCGGCTGGTTTACGTTACCTCCCAACCCCTGCATCCTAGCGTAATTGACTACTACTTGCATTTGATGCCAGGAATTCCGTTTTCCCATGCCCGCGATCGCCTGTTACTATTCTCAGCCTATGATGCCTCCCACAAGTCCCTGACTGAAAAGATTCTAGAGCGACCCCGGTTGTTGGAGCGGATTGCCCATGCCCTGAGACCGAACCAATCCTACATGGTCTGTTTTAATGCCACGGCCTTTGAGCGAGAGTTATCCGTCAGGTTGGGCATTCCTCTGCTGGCTTCTGACCCAGAACTGCTCCACTGGGGTACAAAAAGCGGCAGTCGAGAAATTTTTGCTGAATGTGAGATTCCCCATGCCGATGGCAGCCTATCAACCTGGACAGTGGCAGACCTGGCTGAGCAGGCGACGGATTTATGGGAGCGCCAACCTCAGCTAGTTCGGATGGTGGTTAAGCTAAACCAGGGGTTTTCTGGAGAAGGAAATGCCCTGCTCCATCTACCAGAACACATCGGCTCAACTCGTGCCGAACGCCTCCGGCAAATTCATCATTGTCTCTTTGAAATTCGCTGTCAGGCCAAACAAGACACCTGGGAGCAGTTTAGTTGTCGAATTCCAGAGATGGGGGCTATCGTTGAGGCGTTTATCGAAGGAACAGTCAAGCAGTCCCCCAGTGTTCAGGGGATCATCCATCCTTCTGGAGCGGTGGAAGTGCTGTCTACCCATGATCAAATTCTCGGGGGGCCCGATGGTCAAATTTTTCAAGGCTGTCGCTTTCCGGCCAATCAAGCCTATCGTCTTCAGTTGCAAACTATGGGGATGCGGATTGGTGAGAATCTGGCCGCCAAGGGAGCATTGGAGCGGTTTGGGGTGGATTTTATTACGGTCTTGCAAGATTCAGTCTGGAGGATTTATGGAATTGAAATCAATCTGCGCCGGGGCGGAACCACCCATCCGTTTATGACTTTGAAACTCCTCACCAACGGCCATTATCGCTGTGAAACCGGACTGTTTTATAGTCGCCAAGAGCGGCCCAAATTTTATATCGCCTCTGACAATTTACAAAAACCCCAATATCGGGGGCTGTTACCGGAAGACCTGATGGATATTGTGGCGCAGCACCAGCTTCACTTTGATAACAGTACAGAAACCGGAACCGTATTTCATCTGATGGGATGTCTGTCTCAGTTTGGCAAGCTAGGTCTGACCTGCATTGGCAACTCTCCCCAACAAGCCCAGAATATTTATGATCAGGTTGTTGCTGTCCTCGATGCCGAAACTCAAACCTCAGCCTGTTCGTAATGGTTGCAGGTTGAGCAGAGACCATGGGGGTTCACGGCACAGCGCAGGAACACAGAATGGGCGTTGTACTCGTTGTACTTGCAGGTAGTTTGACGATAGCGATAAGTACGATCGTCGTGGGAGCAATATCCAGAGATTTTTAGAAACCGTCTTAGATTAAACTACAGCGTTCTGATCGAAGTGTACAGGTTAATTCCCCTCAATCCCTTTACCCCAACGGCAAGAATAAAGTTTGGAAAAAGGGGAACCTAGCTCACTGATGATCCTCCCGTATTTAAAAATTGCTGTAAAAATTGCTGTATCCCGAACTGCAGAGCTTGAACCCCTAAACTGACCAACCCATGACTCTAATCAGGCCGAATGGCCCCCCGCAGATCCGCATCTCGCAAATTGGCACGGTTCAGGCGAGTATCCAGCATCACAGCCTCCGCCAGATTTGCTCCACTGAGATTTGACCAACTGAATTTTGTCCGGTACAGTCGAGCTCGACTCAAGTTGGCCCCCCGCAATGTTGTCCAGCTAACATTGGCTCCCCTGAGGTTTGCTTCACTCAAATTGGCATCACTCAGATCCGCCCCTAACATGGTTACCCGGCTCAGATCGGCTTCATGGAAATTGGCTCCGATCAGGGAAGCGCCACTTAGGGTGGCCCCCATCAGGTTCGCCCCCTCTAAAATGGCTTCCCGTAGAATCACATTGGTCAGATTACACCCTTCTAAGCTGGCTCCACTTAGGTTGGCCTTAGTTAAGTTAGATCGGATTAGAGTCCCATTGACAAGCTTGGCCCCCACCAGGTTGGCTTCAGTCAGATTGGCTTCGGTGAGGTTAGCATCGGTGAGGTTGGCCTGGGTGAGAACCACATGGCGAGAGGTAGATCCCCGCAGGTTTGCCCCGGTTAAGTCTGCATTGTGAAACTTGGCGTTAGTCAAATTAGCCCCGATTAGGTTGGCCTCCGTCAGGTTGGTATTGGTTAAGTTGACATTGATCAGCTTGGCCTCACGAAAGTTGACCCCGGTCAGATTTGAATCCACAAAGCTGGTATTTTCTAAATTGGCCCTTACCAGGGTGGCCTCGCTCAAGTCTATTTCCTTCAGGTCTAACCCTACCAGGTTCGCCGCCCGAAACATTCTTTCTCCGGCTGCATAGAGTTCTAAGAGTTCGTCAACCTGCATATCCTCGCCTCATGGGGTGTTTAGCGCGCTATCCGCATCTGTCCTGTATTGTAAACGCCAATCGTAACCATCAATTGTAAACATCAACAGAGAAGGGGCATTCCGTTTGAGAGAATGAATATAAGGTTGAAATAGCCAACTATTCACCAGTCAGTGGAGATTGTTCAGGTCAGAGGAATGTTTCGTTAAGCTGTTCACTCAGTTGCACTACACTAAGTTGCACTACAGCAAGGAGATGGGACTCATTTTCTAACGGTTAATCCTCAACCACAATACCATAGACTGGCGGTTCAATCCGCAGCAAGGAGATTCGGAATGTCAGACAATTTTAGAAGTAAAACGATTACCCAGGGGGTACAGCGCTCTCCAAACCGGGCCATGCTCAGGGCCGTAGGGTTTGGCGATGAAGATTTTACCAAACCGATTGTCGGGATTGCTAATGGTTACAGTACGATTACCCCCTGCAATATTGGATTAAATGACCTAGCGCTCCGGGCAGAAGTCGGACTTCGCCAGGCGGGAGCCATGCCCCAAATGTTTGGGACGATCACGGTCAGTGATGGGATTTCCATGGGTACGGAAGGGATGAAGTATTCCCTGGTGTCCCGGGAGGTGATCGCCGACTCGATTGAAACTGCCTGCAATGGCCAGAGTATGGATGGGGTATTGGCGATTGGGGGCTGCGACAAGAATATGCCGGGGGCGATGATCGCGATCGCCCGGATGAATATCCCGGCGATCTTTGTCTATGGTGGGACGATTAAGCCCGGTCACTATGACGGCCGTGATCTTACGGTGGTCAGCGCCTTTGAGGCAGTAGGGGAGCACAGTGCAGGCAAAATTGACGATGCTCGATTGCTCGAAGTGGAACGTCGGGCCTGTCCGGGGGCCGGTTCCTGTGGGGGGATGTTTACCGCCAATACCATGTCCTCTACCTTTGAAGCCATGGGCATGAGCCTGATGTATTCTTCAACGATGGCGGCGGAGGATGCCGCAAAAGCAGACAGTACAGAAAAATCTGCCTATGTTTTGATGGAGGCGATTCAGCACCGCTTGCTACCGCAACAAATTTTAACCCGTCAAGCCTTTGAGAATGGGATCGCCGTGATTATGGCAGTGGGGGGCTCGACCAATTCGGTCTTACATTTGCTGGCGATCGCCCATGCGGCTGGGGTCGAGCTGACGATAGATGACTTTGAAACCCTGCGGGGTCGAGTGCCAGTATTGTGTGATTTGAAACCCAGCGGACGGTTTGTCACGGTGGATTTTCACCGAGCCGGGGGCGTACCCCAGGTAATGAAAATGTTACTGGAACAGGGATTGATTCATGGGGATGCCCTGACCATCACCGGTAAAACCGTTGCCGAGCAATTGGCAGAGATTCCAGCAGAACCCGCAGCGAACCAGGATGTCATCCGGCCCTGGAGTCATCCGATGTATACCCAGGGGCATCTGGCCATTCTCAAAGGAAATCTGGCCACAGAAGGGGCCGTTGCCAAAATCACCGGAGTCAAAAATCCCCAGATCACCGGCCCTGCCAGGGTATTCGATTCTGAGGAAGCCTGTCTGGAGGCGATTCTGGCGGGCAAAATTCAGGCGGGAGATATCCTGGTGATTCGCTATGAGGGGCCCAAGGGGGGGCCAGGAATGCGAGAAATGTTAGCCCCAACTTCAGCAATTATTGGGGCCGGTTTAGGGGATGCGGTGGGATTGATTACTGACGGACGATTCTCCGGCGGCACCTATGGCATGGTGGTGGGTCACGTAGCCCCGGAGGCCGCTGTGGGGGGCACGATTGCCCTAGTGCAGGAGGGAGACTCCATCACCATTGACGCTCACCAGCGGTTATTGCAGCTCAATATTCCTGAGATCGACCTAGAACAGCGTCGGCAACATTGGAAGATTCCCATTCCGCGCTATACTCGGGGGGTTTTGGCAAAGTATGCCAGATTAGTTTCCTCCAGTAGCGTCGGGGCTGTTACGGATTTGGGATTGGCGAATGGAGGTTGCGGCTAATTTGAACTCCTGAATTCGCTAAGATATTCAAGGTGATTTCGCAATCCGGTTCCGGGCAAGGAGTAGAGAATGCTA
The DNA here is from genome assembly GCA_012033335.1 of Oscillatoriales cyanobacterium RM2_1_1. Taxonomy (GTDB): domain Bacteria; phylum Cyanobacteriota; class Cyanobacteriia; order Cyanobacteriales; family Microcoleaceae; genus JBHJGO01. Next base: position 18,343 of record JAAURB010000007.1, on the reverse strand, counting down.
GAGGTTTTCAGCTCTGGGGCTATGTCCCTGTGGCTCAACGTGGCAGGGGCAAATCCAGGGGATACAGGTCAAACCTGGGAAAATCGCTTCGCCGATGTCATGTTATTGAATGAGCCGGATGTGGTGGCCCAGGGAGCCCTACAGCAATACCTTGGTCGCTTGAGCGCCCGGGGTTTATCTACGGATATTCAGGGGGTATGGCTCCAGGCTGGCCTAGTCGATCTGGCCGATAACGTTGGCAAAAACCCTCTGCCCGCCGCCTCCCTGACCAAAGTCGCCACTTCCCTGGCGGCCCTACAACGCTGGACACCCGACCATCAGTTTGAAACCATGGTGGGCATTACCGGGCCAATTGTCGGGGGAGTGGTGCAGGGGGATCTGGCGATTGTCGGTGGTAGCGATCCATTCTTTGTCTGGGAAGAGGCGTTTGCCCTAGGAAATACCTTGAATCAAATGGGGATTACTGGAGTAACGGGAAATCTGGTGATTACCGGGGATTTCTCGATGAACTATGAGTCGGATTGGGCCAAGGCTGGGCAATTGTTGAAACAAGCCCTGGATGCTAGACAATGGCCCGCTGAAGCCCAGGCCCAATATCAAACCCGAATGCCCCCTGGAACCCCGCAACCTCAAGTGACCATTGCGGGAACAGTGCAGCCCTTTTCCGCCAGTCCCCAAGCTCAACCGATCATCCGGCACAAATCCCTGCCCCTGGCAGAAGTCTTAAAACAGATGAATATCTACAGCAACAATCTGATGGCAGAAATGCTGGCCCAGAGCGTTGGTGGGACAGCGGTGGTACGTCAACAGGCAGCCACCGCTGCCGGTGTTTCGGTGGATGAGATTCAATTGATTAATGGTTCCGGGTTGGGTCATGAGAACCAGATCTCTCCCCATGCGGTGGTCAAGATGTTTATGGCGCTGCAACAGAAACTAGAGGGCACCGGTTTGAATGTGGTGGATCTGTTTCCAGTATCAGGGCGGGATCAGGGAACCTTGGAATTCCGCAAAATCCCCAAACATACTCCAGTCAAAACCGGAAGTTTATTTGATGTCAGTGCCCTGGCTGGGGCCTTACCAACCCGCGATCGCGGAATTGTCTGGTTTGCGATTATCAATCGAGGAGAGGGGTTAGACAACCTGCGGGATCATCAGGATTGGCTATTGCAGCAGTTGGTCAGCCAATGGGGTTCCCCGACCACTTTGCCCCCAGACCTGCAACCTAAAATTGATGGCAAACGCCCTGCCCTGGGAGATGCCAGCCGCAATCAAATCCTGCAATAATTATGACTAATCCCTGAGCCATCCCTTCAATCGCTCCGCCACAAAGGGACGGCGCAGTTTTCGCATTGCCGTCGCCTGAATCTGACGGACGCGCTCCCGGGAGAGGCTACAGGTTTTGCTGACTTCATCCAGGGTTCGAGGCACCCCGGTTGCCAGGCCATAACGCAGGGTCAAAATATCGCATTCTCGCTCAGACAACACAGTAGTCAGCACTGCCAAAATTTCTTCATGGCGCATTTTGTCTTGCATCTGAGACTCTGGAGAATCCGTAGTGCTGTCTTCCAGAATATCCATCAGTTCAGAATTTTCATCTTGACCAATTCGGTGATTGAGGGAAATCGATTGACGACGGGCCTGAAGTAACAACCGCAGATGCTGAACGGTGACATTCAAGGCGGTAGCCATTTCTACTTCAGTGGGAGGATGATCCAGCGATCGCCGCAATTCTTGATAGGTGAGTTGCAGTTTATTGAGCTGTTCAATCACATGAATCGGTAATCGTACTGTTCGGCCCTGGTTAGCAATGGTTCGAGTGATCCCCTGGCGAATCCACCAGTAAGCATAGGTTGAGAACTTGTAACCCCGATCTGGATCAAATTTTTCTACGGCTCGATCCAGTCCCAGGGTTCCCTCCTGAATCAAATCCAGCAACGGCATCCCCCGGTTGGTGTACCGTTTGGCAATCGAGACCACCAGGCGTAGATTTGAGCTGATCATTCGCTGCTTGGCTTCATGGCCCAGGCACAAACAGCAATTCAATTCCGATTCATTCATCTTAGCCGTTTCAGCCAACTGGGCTGGAGTGGGAGGATGGCCTAGCTGATCGGTTAAGTTAGTCTGAATCTGTTCTAGCTGAACCAGGGCTTGAACCTGGCGAGCCAGAATAATTTCCTCCTCCGGTTTTAGCAGAGGATAGCGGGACATCTGTTTGAAAAGATTTCCAATAGCATCATTAGACCGCTGATTTGATTGCTTGAAATCAAAAGATCTCGATTCGGAGTCCATCTTGAACCTTTCCATGTACAACACACTTAAAACAAAACACTGAGGTTCCTACTTAAAGCGGAACAATTTTGATAAATGGGCGTTGAAATAGGATGGTTTGAAGCTTTAACTTTCGACGTTGATATCTATGTTGATATCTATGTTGATGTTTGGCTTGAGCCTGAATCTTCTAGGCAAATGATTAAGTTCTAGAGCTTCTGTGGCGATTTTCAATCCTGTAAAGTAGGACTTGGGAGGTGGCGACCGGTGCACCACCTCCTCCCCTATTCAAGCAGCGTCAGCAATGTTGTAGAGCGTTATCTGATGAGAAACTAATGTCGCTACAACAAAGCTACGGCAACCTGATTTGGAGTGTGAATGTCAAGTTAGTTGCTTGACCACGCACCCTAAAACCTGCACCACCAATCTACCGAAAAATCATGATTAACTAGTCTCATGACTGACTCTAACACCACTTTCAGCTCACACTTCTAACTCACATCTCTAACTATAATCCAGCCAAAAACCTTGCCCAAACCAACTACACAGCATTCATCTAAATCTAGACCAATCAACCTCTGACTCACCCAAAAAACACCATCCTACCAATCTCAAATCAACTCCCCAACCTCCGAACCCTGACACTATTAGCTATCAACTTCAGGGGATCAGTGAAGCATGAAGTCCTCCACTAGACCACTAGAATCATCCTGCTTGACAGGATTTACTCTATAGACTATTATATCAACTTCAATTAATCTGGCCAGGGAAATTCAGTCAACTGGCAACTCTGAATTCATCATTCAATTTTCGCAACAAATCTACCAGGTTTCGTTTGGAAACCACATACACCCCCTGAAGCGGCTGGTCTTGGAAGGCAACTCGGGCTTGGGTAAAACACAGGATTGCCGTCGCCTTCTCCATCTGCTTGATCTGCTGAATTTCTAGAGCTTGACCGTTGACAGCCTGCAGCGGATCTCCTGCCTGAAAGTCGTAGTTGCGATCGCCCAAACGCCTTTTGAGATTCCCTTGCTCAACGACAATCATGCCCCCATCGGATATAACATCTACTATAAAACTATTGCCCTGGGGAGACTGCAAAACCACATCAGCATTTCCCCGTTTCAAGGTCAGATTGTGTTCCACTCGCCAGCCCTGAATAGTGAGAAGATGAACAAAAGCAGCCACCTCCGCCTCTGCCCTAGCAGATGCCAGGGCATGGTCAGCCCGTTGCATAGAGCGTTGACCTTCCTGTAGCAAACTGTAGGCAGCTAGCAAACAGCCACTATAAATTAGTAGTCCCACTTGAGATAACCTCAAAGCCGGAACCATTAGCAGTAAACCGACAATCACTCCCCCAGCCCTGAGATAATGCCAGATTCCCCGACGGCGATACTGGAAGCTGATCCCCCGAATCAGTTCTCCGGGAGGTTGACGTTTTGCACCCATCACCAGGATTAACTACCCATCCCTAAACCCGTTCAATTAACTTTCCAGCCATAATTTCAAGTAATTGCTTGCGGCGCTAGAATAGGATATGGCCACACCGCAATGATTTTGGGGTAATGGCTACAGCGATATTCATCATTTCTAGCATTAATTTCGATGATTGTTGACATAACGGATCCGAGCCCCAGCCCACAGGAGTTTTTCCTGCAACGTCCGATAAAATGAATAATCCTCTCGTAGAATAATAAATCTAGCCTGACAATCTGCCATTCTGACATCAACCCGCTGCCCTGGCCAAACAGAAGTGGCCAGCACCCCATCCATCCATAACTTAGTCTCATGTTCTGGATCCGCTAAGGGCCAGACACTCACCACAGAACCGGACGGCAATACAACGGGACGACTCGACAAGCTCAAGGGACAAATTGGAGTCACCACCAAGGCTTCCATTCCCACATGGATAATTGGGCCACTAGCAGAGGCATTGTAACAGGTAGATCCGGTAGGGGTTCCCACAATCAACCCATCCCCCTGATATTGATCAACGACTTCCCCATCAACCTCGACTTCCAGAATTGAAGTGGGCATTCGGTAAGCCGAGGCGGGCTTGATACACATCTCATTCAAGGCCAAAAAGCGATCGCTAGCTGGCTCAAGATCAATCCGATCCCCCTCAAACACTGCCGCCTGAACCATCATCCGTTGCTGTACGGCGTAGCGATCTTCAAACAATCGATCAATTACCGTTTTAGTGTTTTCGACTTCCTCAAAGGATTCGGTGAGAAATCCCAGATGCCCCCCCACATTTGCCGCTAGAATCGGGATACTCTCAAGGGCTAGGTGTCGGGCAGCGGCTAAGGCGGTGCCATCTCCCCCCAGCACAATAGCCAGATCAATTGGCCCAGTACTGGAGGCCAAAAATACCGGATAAGGATTATCCTTCGGGCCACTAGGCCCCATCAACACCTGGCATCCCCGCTCTTCAAAATATCTGGAATATTCTTCTGCCCAGTGCTTGCTCTGCCGATCTCCAGCTTTATGAGCGATAATAACCTGCTTGATGTCCACTGTTTACTGTTGATGCTTAACTGTTAATTCTTAACTATTCTTAACTGTTGATTCTGCTATTGATTCCCACTACCACACCACCGTTATTATATGGCGATCGCCCCCCCTAACTTCCCCTGTCAACTATTGCCAAATCCCGATTTATCTGTCATCAGGCTGTCATTCAAGCTAGGGGTAAGGCTAGGAGCGGGACAGGCAAAATAAAACGTACTCCCCTGACCACAGGTACTTTCTACCCAGATTTTTCCCCCATGTAACTCAACAATCCGACGACAAATGGCCAGTCCCAAACCCGTTCCCCCCTTCTCCCGGGAATCAGAAGCATCAACCTGCTGGAACCGACCAAAAATACTTTCAAGTTGATCCGTCGGAATTCCCCGGCCCTGATCCTTGACCCAGAATCGGGCTGAGGTTTTCTGGGGCTGAACCCCAATTTGCACCGTAGTATTGGTCTCAGAGAACTTAATAGCATTGCTGAGTAGATTAATCAGCACCTGCAAAATATAGTCTGAATCCGCCCAAATATCTAGGGGAGTAGTTTCCAGGATTTGCAGGTGAATTTGCTGTTTATGGGCAATGATTTGCACCGCCTCCACAGCCTGTCTGATCAACGTTGTCGCCTCACAGGATTGTTTGGTGATAGAAAATTGACCGGATTCCAATCGTTGTAAATCCAGAATGTCATTGATCAACCGCCCTAAGCGATCGGTGTTGTTAACGGCGATGTCGAGCATTCGCTGGCCTTTTTCCGTGAGATCTCCCAACAGACCTGTTGAGAGCAGTTTCAAGGAGCTGCGAATTGAAATCATTGGGGTACGGAGTTCATGGCTGATGATGGAAATAAACTCATCTTTCATTTGATTGATGGCTTTGCGATCGCTAATATCCTGATGGGTACCGGTCATTCGCAAGGGTTGACCGGTGTGATCCCATTCAAACACCTTGCCATGGGAGAAAATCCATTTCCAATCCCCCTGCTTGGTCGCCATCCGAAATTCGGCTTGATAGACCGGGGCTTGTCCCTGCAAATGGGCCTGTAGAGCCTGGTTGGCCCCAGGTAGATCCTCTGGATGTACCAGGTTTTCCCAGGTTTGATGATGATTGGTCAGTTCATCGACCTCAAATCCCAACATCCGTTTCCATTGAGGACTAAAGTAAGTAGACTGACTGGACAAGTGCCAGTCCCACAGTCCCAAAGCACTGCCCTCCAGGGCTAGTTGCAACCGTTCTTCACTCTGTCTCAGCTCGGCTTCGGCTTGCTTGCGATCGCCGATCCGAATTGAGGAGCCAATCAGCTCTAAGGGTTCACCGCTCGGGTCTCGCACCACCTTAAGCTCATCCCTCAACCAGCAATAGGTGCCATTGCAATAGTAAATCGATATTCATTGACGATGGAGTCCTGGGTTGCCAATTTTTGCAGATTTACCAGGATATGGGGGACATCTTCAGGATGCACCCGCAACCCCCAAAAGGTTTTGGCCTCCGCCAGACATTGGTGGGCAACGTAGCCCAAAACATCCTGAATATTTTCACTGATAAAGGTGATGGGATTCCCCGGTTCCGGAGAACAGGTATAAATAATGGCGGGACTTGCCGTCACCAAGTATTGGAGCCGTTGTTGAGTTGCCCGCAAGGTCTCCTCAAATTGCAGGCGTTCCAGTTCTGCTCCAGCCCGGGCGGCAAAAATTTCGACAATCAATTGGGGAATCCGATGGTTGGTCATGGGCTCGGTGTCCATCACTGCCAGATGTCCCAGAATTTGCTGAGTAGAATCTTTGAGGGGAATGCCACTATAGCTTTCCACCCCCAGATTGACCAGATCTAAATCCGTTGGAAAGTGGGATTGAACTTGCTCGGGATAATGGCAGTGTTCTCCCTGCATCACGCCATAACAGGGACTTCCCTGGAGATCGTACTCAAAATTCTCGCCAAAATCATTGCCATTCCAGAAGGCCAGGGTACGAACTCGATCCGAGGTTCCTGGAACAAACCGCGTCACTAGGGCGTAGCGCACTTGCAGGGCTTCTGCCAGGTGATGTACCAGGGAATGGAAGAACTGATCGCCAATTTTGGCCGCCGTTCCTTCTACGATCAGCCGCAGAGCTATTTCATTCTGTTTGCGTTCGCTAATATCTTCAGCTATTCCTACTACCCGGTAGGTCTTCCCAGCGGCATTCTGAATCGGAAAGGCGCGATCGCGAATCCAGCGAATTTCCCCGTTGGGACGGACAATCCGATATTCCTCGTCGTAGGTTCCCTGTACCTGTCGAGAAATAGCCGCCATCACCCCCTGTCGATCCGCTGGATGGATCCCCTCGATCAGGGCCATCGGATCGGGGTGGGTGTTTGGCTGGGATCGCCCCCAAAGGTGCTGGTAAGCAGGGGACAGATAAAGCATCTGACACCGTCTCGGATCATTGATCCAGAAAACGCTGTTGATATTCTCAGCCAGTTGCCGGAATTGTTCTTCCCGTTCTTGAAGTTCAAGCTGAGCTTGATGGCGTTCGAGATGGAGGGAAATAGCTGAGGCAGCAGCACTGATCAAATTAATTTCTGAGGGCTCCCAGGCTTTGGCCTCAAAACAATTATCAAACCCCATAAATCCAAAAAACTTTCCCTGTACCATCAGGGGTAGTACCAGAATCGAGAGAATATTCTGGGTCGCTAAAATGCTTTGCATGGGTTCGGGGAGATCCCTCACCAGGCTAGACACCACCTCTCCCCGCCCCAGAGCTTCGGCAAACTCCAGATTAAAATCCGCGTAGGGAAGATTCTGGTAGATGGGGTTTTCCAGTTCTGGATGAATTCCGGGAGCGCACCATTCTACCCGTTGATTCATTAATAATTTTTCCTGAAAACTGTAGGAATTTTCAAATAGATAAACTCGAGAGGCTCCAGTTACTCTGCCTAAACACTCTAAAACGGGGGTGTAATCCCGTTGAAAACATTGATACTCTCCCTGGAGTAATCCCTGTTGAATTTCCACTAACGTCTGCAGGTATTGTTCTCGCCGTTTCAGATGATGGGATTGGTCAGGGTCAATTTTTTCTAGGGCTCCGACTAAAAGCACCTGGGAACCAGTCTGGTCAACCATCTCAATGGTCTGAATCACCTCCCTAAAAGCCCCTAAGTCCTCGGGCAAATCCAGAGATAAATCCAGCTCATGGGCAGTTTTGCCAATCAGTTCTGCTGGAGCCATCCCCGGCAATTGACAGAAGGCATCGTTGAGAAATAAATATCGACGCTGGGCATCCTGAATAAAAATCGGGACGGCGATCGCATTCAAAATTTTGCTTAAAACGGTTGAATCCCCTAAATGATCCTGCTGACTCAGAAGCGATTGAATAGCTATATTCTGATCAATCAACATTTTGTTCCAACTCCATAACTTGATAGTTACTGATCACCCGATGAAAACTCAGTAAATGAAAAGAAGCAAACGAAAAGAAGTGATGAGATGAGATAATGATCTTAACAAAGTGATGTGAACCTGATGTGACAGGAATGGGAAAATAGTGAGGTCAATACACATCCCGATTGGTCGGGAAATTGGGCTGCCTCTTCAAATCAAGACGTTTACTGCTGAGATTGACTGAGACGAACCATGGGACACCTCTATGCTTAAACCCTGAGGATCGAGCAGTTCTGTTATGCTTAGAAAACAGCAAGATTTCCTGAACTGGAATAACCCAGGAAGATCTGTTCAGCTTCAGGCCAACAACTTAGAGGGTGTCATCGGTCTGAATTAAGATTTACAAATGGGATTTACCAATCTTCATGTCACGGATCTGCATGTTACAGCGAGGAATCGATGCGGTTTTTATTAGTTGAGGATGATGAAGCTCAGGCCCATTTGATCAAGATGGCGTTAACTGAGCAGGGCTATGTCGTTGATGGGGTGACGGATGGGGAAGAGGGGTGGAACTACATTGAAGCGTTCACCTATGATCTGATTTTACTCGATATCACCCTGCCCCGGCTAGATGGAATTGGTTTGTGCCGTCGAATCCGCAGCCACGGCTATAGTGTGCCTATCCTCTTACTCACCGCTAAGGGGGGAAGCACCGATAAAGTGACGGGATTAGATGCTGGGGCGGATGATTATGTGGTCAAACCCTGTACGACCTCTGAGCTATTTGCCCGAATTCGAGCTTTACTCCGCCGTCGTAGCTCTTCCGGAGCACCAATTCTCTACTGGGATGAGCTTTGCCTGGATCCGAGTGCTCGACAGGTCACTTATCACAATCGCTTACTTTCCCTTTCTCCCAAGGAATATAGCCTGCTGGAACTGTTTCTGCGCAATCCCAATCGAGTCCTGACTCAAAGTGCCATCCTAGAACACCTCTGGTCATTTGAGAACTTGCCAGGGGAAGATACGGTGAGGGCCCATATCAAGCGACTCCGCCGCAAGCTGAAATCATCGGGGGGTGAAGATATTATCGAAACGGTCTATGGAGTCGGTTATCGACTGCGATCGCCCCTTCAGGAGTTAGGAGAGTCAGAATCAGAGGAACTGCCCCTACATCGTCGCCCAGAACCCCTGGCTCTGGACTCATCTGCCCCCCAATCCCAGAACCCCCCCGGTGTGGCCGAATCCTGGGAACGCTTTAAAGGGTTGATTCTGGGACGGATGACGAAGCTCGATCAGGCGGTAGCAGCCCTCGATGCCAATACCTTTTCAGAGGAGATTTGCCAAGATGCGGCAATTCAAGCTCACAAATTAGCGGGTTCCCTGGGGATGTTTGGGATGAAAACCGAGTATCAACTGGCTCAGGAAATTGAACAGTGGCTCGTGGGGGTCAATCCCACCCTGGAGCAGCCATTGGCCCCTGAGACCACCCAAACCTTCAAAACCCTGGTGGCAACCCTGGAACAGCAACTCCAGCAACCTCCAACATTTGGCCCCCAAGCCCAGGGAATCGATGGGGCTGATCCGGTCTCCTTGGAGGTTCGCCAAAAGCTCCCCTGGGTGCTGGTGGTGGATCACAACCTCACCCTGAATCAACAACTGCAGGCCGAGGCGTTGAACTGGAATATTCAGATTGCTGGGATCGACAATATTGCCCAGGCCCGTCTGGCGGTGAGCGAAAATCCCCCCGAACTGGTATTGCTTGATCCGATGTTTCCTGATGGCCTAGAGGAAGGCTTGAAATTCCTCGAGGAGCTGTCATTCAAGTTTCCCAAGATGCCGGTTTTAGTCTGTACTGAGCGGGATGAGGTGGGCGATCGCGCCGCCGTTGCCCGGTCGGGGGGTACGGCCTTTCTGCCCAAGTCGGTATCTCCGACCCAGATTCTAGAAGCGATCATGGACATTCTCAAACCCCAGTCCTATCGCAAGGCCAAAATTCTTGCTGTCGATGACGATCCGGTGGTTCTCCAACTATTGAATCAATCCCTAGGATCCCTGGATTTTGAATTGACCGCCCTGCAGGATCCCCGGCAGTTCTGGGAAACCCTGGAAAATACGGCCCCGGATTTACTGATTTTAGACTTTGAGATGCCTCACTACAGCGGTTTAGAACTCTGTCGAATTGTCCGTCAAGACCGTAATTGGAGCGCCCTGCCGATTCTGTTTCTCTCTGCCCACAAGGACACGGAAACGGTTCAACAAATTTATCAGGCGGGGGCCGATGACTACATTTCCAAGCCCTTTGCTGAAGCCGAAGTGGTCACCCGAATTTTTAATCGGCTGGATCGGATTCAGTTGCTCCGGAGCCTAGCGGAGACGGATCAGCTCACGGGGCGATGAATCGCCGACGGGCTGTGCTGGATTGCCATCGCTATTTGCGGCTCTCCCTGCGCCATCATCAGCCCTTTTGTCTGGTGCTGCTGGATCTGGATCGGTTCAAGCAGACGAATGAGCGCTATGGCTATACCGTTGGCGATAATGTCCTCCGGCAGATGGGGCAAATCTTGCAACAACAGTTCCGGACGGAGGATATCGTAGCCCGTTGGGGGGGTCAGGTGTTTTTGCTGGGGCTCTATGGGGTGAGTAAAAAGTACGGAATGCGACGGATTGAGCGGCTCCTGAAGGAGATTCATTCAGAGGCTTTTCCCGTGGCGGGTCAGGTGCAATTGCGGGTGACAGCCAGTGCGGGCATTGCCACGTATCCAGAGGATGGGATTGATTTTCCCACCCTCTGTGCTTCGGCGGATGCGGCTCTCTATCAGGCTAAATCAGCGGGGGGCGATCGCTGTCAACAAGCCCTGGCCTATACAGTTCAACCGGGCGAAATTGAGATTCTGCCTGGGGCTCAGGTTGAATAGATTGGAATCTGAGGTTAAATCCTGATTCCCATCCCCTGATCAGGGAGAATAATTGGAGGAATTTAGATCCAGATACCAATAGATCCAGATACCAATAGATCCAGATACCAATAGATCCAGATACCAATAGATCCAGATACCAATAGATCCAGATACCAATAGATCCAGATACCAAATCGAGAAGAACACTTGCCATGACACGACGCATCTTGATTATTGATGACGAAGATGATATTCGGGAGTTGTTGCAAACGAGCCTGGAAATCAGTACGGACTGGACGATTCTGACGGTAGCGTCCGGTCAGGCGGGTCTGGATCTAGCCCGCCATCAGCCGATTGACGCGATTATTCTAGATATGATGATGCCAGGGATGGATGGTCTGACCACCCTGGAGAAGCTCCAGGCCGATCCCGCTACCCAGGAAATTCCAGTGGTATTTTTAACCGCCAAAACCCAAACCACTGGATCCCATCAATACCAGACCTTGGGGGCAAAAGCCGTGCTATCCAAATTAATTGAGCCGCTGAAATTTGGTGATCAACTGGCTGAGATTTTGGGCTGGTCTGAGGCTTGAATTCGATAGATTTGATTGTTGGCCTCATCGCTCACCAGTAAACTGCCGTCGGGCATCACCAGCAACCCCGTGGGCCGACCCCAGGTGGTGGGGCCAGCCGGATCCACTAAGAACCCAGTCAGAAAGTCTTCATAGGTTCCCACGGGAGTTCCTGAGTCATCAAACGGAACAAATACAACCTTGTAGCCCGTTCCCTGATCTCGATTCCAACTGCCCCGAAATGCTACAAACGCGCCATTTTGATAGGATTCTGGGAAGGTTTCTCCATCGTAAAATTGCAATCCCAAGGGAGCAGAATGGGCTTGAAACAGGACATCAGGGGTTTGGGTTTGGGCCACCAAATCGGGCCGTTCTCCCCCACGTCGGGGGTCTGGATTGTTGGGGCTGAGATAAGCGTAGGGCCAGCCATAAAATTCGCCCGGTTCCAATCCAGTGAAGAAGTCAGGCACTAGGTCATCCCCTAAACCATCCCGCTCATTCACCGTGGTGTAGAGTTGCCCCGTCACCGGATGAAAGTCCAACCCGACGGGATTTCGCAGACCCGAGGCCAGGGTTTGGATTTCAAACCCCTCCAGATTGATCCCCTGAACTGAGGCTCTGGGCAAGGGTTCGGGGCTGACATTGGACTCCGAACCAATGGAAACATAAAGGGTCTGGCCATCAGGAGCTAGGGCCAGATTTCTCGTCCAATGCTGGTTGTAACCGCCTCCAGGCAGGCTGGCAATCACTGTACCCAATCCCGCCAATTGGGCCTGACCCGAATCATAGGAAAACTGCACTACCCCGTCGGTATTTCCCAGGTAGAAAGCGTCCCCGGTAAAGGCCATGCCAAGGGTAAATTCAAACCATTACTGGCATCGGCAAAGGTGGCGATCGCATCCGCATCTCCATCCTGATCAATGTCTTGCAACAATCGAATCCGATTATCCCGGGTTTCGGTGACTAACACCTCCCCCGTTGGAGTCAAGGCCAACCAACGGGGATTGCTTAACCCTGCGGCAAACACATTCACTCTGAAGCCTTCCGGCACTTGCAACACAGGGTTTTCCGGGATCGGAATCAGATTGGGGGGTTTGGAGGCGCTATCGGTGGCAAAGGGAGCCGGTAGGGTCTCTGGATTCACTTGCTGGGGAACTGGAATCAAGCTACGGGTGGGAATTAGTAAATCGTTAGTCTCGGGGGGAGCGGCAGCCAACGGGACGATGTCATCGTCCCTAAGTTGATTGGGCTGAATTCCGATTAAAATTCCCAGGGAAGTTTCAGTATCAATTAACTTGAGCCGTGTCCCTGCTGAACTGGCCTCAAACTCAATGTCTGTGGCTGTCAGCCCCCCCAACAAAACAATCCGATCTAAACCGGGCTCGAAGTCTGTGATCTGATCGGGGGGCAGGTTAGGGTCAGTCTGAACCCCCAACCAGAAGAGATCAGAGCCTTCCCCACCGGTTAGTGTGTCTATTCCTAGGTCTCCGGAAAGCAGATCTGCCCCGGCCCCTCCCAGGAGTTGATCATCGTTTTGGCCACCCCAGAGGCTATCATTGCCGGTTTCTCCGAACAGTTGGTCATTGCCCAGATTTCCCAGGAGCAGATCGGGGTCAGCGCCACCCAGCAGGGAATCAGAGTCTCGTCCCCCAAATACAGTGTCAGCCGCTTCATCTCCCCAAACCGTATCCTCTCCCTGGTTGCCATTCATCAATTCGGGGTCTGAGGAACCTGCAATCCAATCATTACCCTCAAGGGCCCGCAGGCCCCCGGAAAAACCACTGAGGGCTCCGGGTTGCAGCTCGATTGCATCTGGGCCAGGGGTGAGGTCAAGGAAATTTTCAGGGGTAATGCTGGTCATAAAGGTTAAAGCTGAGGACAGGGAACCGGGGAAACAGGAGAGAAACTATGCCCCTACGGGAGCTGCAACTGCGATCTTAACAGAGCATTTTGATGGTTCAGGTGGGGCTTGGCCAGAACTGGGATTATCCTCCGCCGCTCATTCCTTTGGGGGCGATCGCCCAGCTTTTGAACGTTGGGTGTTTGAGCGTTGGGTGAAGGATCTGATCGGCGGAACCCTGATTAAAAATGTTTGAGCCTGATGATCGATTTTCTATAAAAGTTGGGCAGGATAGAATAGAAGAACATCCCGATGAGTGATGTTTGGTGCTAGGGGGATATGGCCTGCGGATTGAATTAAGAAATGCTTGATTCATAGAACTTGTTTACTTTGTATTAAGTTTATTAAGTTGCCTGAAAGGGCCATAGGGGTTATGTAACCGTTTGGTAGTGCCCCCCATGGAGAGGACGAGTGATTTGGATCTGATTTTTGCGTGATCTTACGCCTGCCACTTTTCCAGGGGGATGCTAAAACGGATAGAGAGATTACTTTTCAACCTTTAGTTTCGATGTTCATACCTTATCGAATGTTTGGTTGCTGAGTGTTGGCTTCGGGATTGGGAATATAGAGGATATAGAAATTTTCAATCGGCTGAAATCCTCTCTGTGATTGACTTTTGAATCGGGATGCTGTCTTTCTATTTTTATTAGTTCTTATAGTTTTGTTATTTGTGGCTTTGGGTCAGGGAAGCGCTTATGTCTCGTAAAAACAACTCACTCCACTGGATTTTAATTATGTCTCGAAACATCCAAGGTGTCATTAACCGTGCAGTTCGCAGTTTGCGGCGAACTGCTTTTCGTCGCGTCACTAGGGGTCGCCGGGGTCGGCAGGCTCAGGCGGGTTTTGTGTTGCCGACGGTGGTGATGGTGTTGTTGGTGGTGGTATTGTTATCCATTGCAATTTTGCTGCGATCGTTTGATCGGGCAAAGATAGCACAATATAACAGAGTGGATGAAGTTGTGCTGCAGGCGGCAACTCCAGCCTTGGATCGAGCTAGAACCAAGTTGAGTGACTTACTCGGGGGTGGAACAGAAAGTCGGAATGCTGGTCTCTCCAGCCGGGGTATTCCGTCAGAGTCTTCTCTATACGCTGCACTTTCTGACACTGGCCTCTACAGTTTTCCAGATGAGGAGCGCTTGCAAGTTGGTTTTGGTGGTGGTGCAAGTACCGTTTGTACTCAGTCAAACCTGGATACCTGCAATAGGATGAATACGGTTTGGCGCTTCCCAGTTGACACAGATAATAATGGCCAGTATGACAGCTTAGCCTACTACAGTATTTTCCTTCGCACTCCTACAACAGGTGCGGGAGGTGTTGAGGCGCGAGCGAGGAAACCACTAGATGCCAGGGCTCTTCCAGTCGATATGGGAAGTGTTTCCCCCGCTTGTCAAGCAGCAGCAGGAACCTCTGCTTCTTTGTTAGGTGAAAGAGGTTGGTTGAAGTTGTCCAGCGGATCTCTCAAGAAAAGCTTTTTTGTCTACACTGTTACAGTACCGATTACGGAGCAGCAGCTTGCGACCAATAATCTAGTCACGAGTGGTGGCCTTACAGCAGCAGATTATGAAGTATTCAAAGGTACTCCGGCATTCTCGGCTCTAGAACTACAGCAAGACTATTCTAGAGATCCAATTACTAACAACGCTGTTATCTACGAAGATGATTTAGACATCTCTCCTACCCCACTTTTGAACTTGAATGGGCGGATTGTTGCAAACAGCAACCTAATCATTTCTCCTCGTAGCACAGATAATGGTATCAAACTGTACTTAGTAAGCGCTCCAGCATCATGCTTCTACAACGCTGACAATAATAAAATTCAGGTTGCGGGGAACGTGGTAGTCGGTGTCTTGGGTACGACCACTATTGAAAGGGCAACTGAGGTTCATCTCTTTGACCCTACTCTCAACCCCGGAAATAATCTTCCTGCTGCCAAGAGAAAGTCTCTAACCAGCAGCAATGACTCTGTTAGCAATGACCCGGATGTAGTCCTCTACAACAACCTGGCTTTTGACCAACGCTTAGATGCTCTAAAAACGTTTGATAGCACACCTTTAGATGATGATCCTGATTACTACAAAAAGCGGACTCGCAAAGTTCCTTTTGCGGAAGTAGCAGAAGGAGGGACTACGACAGCTACGCTTCAAACCGTTCAGGGCGAAGTCGGGCCTGACTTTAACTCGATGGTTCCTGTTGCAGATGATGGGGTGAATACAGGGGATAGATCTGCTATGGATCTGGTAGTCAATAATCTGCCAGCTACTCAACCTGTGCAGGGCGATGAAAACTTCCAGAAGGCAGGAGAAAATGAGATTGGTGACAGAATCCTGGTAGGGAATGGTTTGCCACTCAGGTATGTCTTCCCCCAGAATGCTAGCACGGGCGACTGGCAAGGCCCAGAGTATCAAATGCCCATTACTGGGGGGCAATGGGCTGGTGGAGTTGCAGGTCGCTATCGTCAAACCCAGGTTGTAGAAGTTCCTAGTGGGGGTGACATCATTCGAAATAGTGACTGGGAACGAGATGCCGTTCGAGAGCCAATCGAACCTTCAGAAGGGGTAGGCGGTTTGCTGGTAGTTACGGGCGCTGGGGTGTTTAACCGCGCCAATTCATTCCTGCCTCCCCCAACGTTTTTTAACGGCACCCAGAACCTCAACACCCTGAATATCAACACCACAACTCTCAAGCCCAGCGCAAGTGGAACGCCTTTCACGGTAGTCTGGCCAGATACCATGCCCATGTCTCCCCCAGTCAGCAGCCCATTCATTACAGCTAAAAGCTCAGAGGTTTATGACAATTCATCACTTTATCAAGCTGATGGTGTAACTCCGGCTGCAAGCTTCAGTACTGATGTACGAGATTTGAGTTTAGGAGATCAACCACTTCAAACAGCACCCTTTGGAAGCACCAAGTATGCTAAAGGGGACATGGTGATGCGGGCAACGGTTGTCTATCACTATGCTTCGAGAGACGATGATGATGGAGTTGATGGTAATGGTGTAGGAATCAACGACAAGATAAGACTAGATGAGCTCGGTCTACGTCCTCAACTGGCAATCGGGGATATCGCTCCCATTGCTTGCGTGAGCAGTTACTACGATCCATCCACCGCCCTAACTGCCAAGAACGAAACGGGCTTGCCCTGGAATAATACAATTACAACTGGTGGTCGCTCTAATAATGGGATTG
This sequence comes from Oscillatoriales cyanobacterium RM2_1_1, assembly GCA_012033335.1. GTDB lineage: Bacteria > Cyanobacteriota > Cyanobacteriia > Cyanobacteriales > Microcoleaceae > JBHJGO01. The sequence goes on along the minus strand of JAAURB010000007.1, from coordinate 1,651 downwards.
TCTACCCAGTTCCCAGCTCCTTTGATGCAACTGCATTGACTGCACAATCTAAACTGGTTTATCCCGATGGGCGCTTGGTGAACAAGCCTTTGTTCACGGCAATGTTGAAGGGAACGGGTTCAAGCGCTCTGACCATTGAGGAACACGCTGCCATCTATGCCGCTCAGTGTGCCCTGAATATTTACAACAACCCTACCTCCTTTGTTGGCGCTGCTGCCAATACTGTTCCAATCCCTGGTGCAGCCCGCCTAACGGCGAACTACACCCAGCTTCCCCACGGTGCAATTCGGGAGGCTGCTTTCCTGGACGGTCGGCAGGTGAAAGCCCTTGATAAAAACGATACAGGAACTACTGTTGACGAAACCTTTAGCCTTCTGGTTGACCGGACTGGTACTCCTGCAACGGCCAATCTAGACGATGATTACCGGTTCTCCCCGGAGAACCGCTATCCCCTTGAGGTGCGGGTGACTCAGCTTGATCTGAATGTTTTAAGAAATACACAAGTCACTCAAACGATAGCGGCGACAGATGCTCCAAGGCTGAGTTCTGGTGGAGGAGAGTATATGCTGCCTCTGAGTGGCATTATTTACGCAACACGGGACGATGCTCTACAGGATCTGAGTGATACGAGAGATCCCCTGGATGGTGAACCAAAAGATCTGAAAGTTTCTTTTAGTGGTTCAGACTATAAGATTGACCCCAGTCGTCGTCCTAATGGCATCATGCTGATCAATGGAGAACGACTCGCCAGAAATGATGCCAATGATGATGGTCAGAATGATATTGGTAGTCCTAGCCGGAATGAAGTGGTTTACGAAAAAGGTCTGATTTTGGCTAGTAATCTCCCAGTCTATCTCTGGGGAACCTTTAACCTGCACACCCAGGAAGAATTCACCAATAACCTGGTGCAACCTACTTGGGACAATTTTTATACTCGGGATACCCTGAATCCGAACTTCGCCTGTCGTCGAGGTGATCCGAGATTACCAAACTGCAACGCCAATGCTGACGACTGGCGGGCTGCAACAATTCTGTCGGATGCGATCACCGTTCTGACTCGTCAGGATGGTCAGGTGAAGCATGGTTTCCGCTTCGGTTTCCGGAATGAAGGCGACTTCGACCTGAGAAACAATGCTGGTGATGTCGTTGTTGGCGGAGGTTACAACTTTGATGCCAATACCATTCTCTCAACTAGTCCTACTGCAATAGCTGAATCCTCTGTTGGGCTTGACCTGAACGGAGATGGAGACACAAGTGATTCCTTTGTAGAAACACAGATTACTGCGAAAATGGCTCGTCTCCTCAATGGCTTCAACCCCTACAACGACTTCGCTGTTAATGGTTTGACGATGGGTTCAGGAACCGATGGAGGCTTTGATACTGATCAGGATGGCACGATTAATACGGCGGCGGCTGAACCTAACGAGGTCTACACCGATGCAGACTACCGAACAGCAACCGGGAATAACCCTGCTAACAGCTCCTACTTCAATAGCTTTGTGACTCCAGTTCAGCGCCGGATTCAGTTTTCAGAATATGTAATGGAGATTTGCCTCAAGGCTTTTGTGGCAGCGTGTCAGCCCGGATGATTGGGGGGTTGTTTATAATGATAATGATAATAATGATAATAACGGCACTCCAGAGTCTGCAA
>JAAURB010000079.1 GCA_012033335.1 Oscillatoriales cyanobacterium RM2_1_1 | reverse complement strand
TCCACACCTTCTTTCGCTTGACGATATCGTTCTTCGAGTTCTTCCAGACTCAGGTGAGCCCTAATTTTGAGCCGTCTAGCCATTGTATTTCAACAACTCTTCTGACAACATTATGACTCTTCATCCGAATTTGATATTAGCTAATTTTGTTAGTTGATTCTGTTAGCTGGGCCAATCGGAGTAGTCTGAAATTTGCGTAAAAACCAAATAAACCGTTGCGTGATGTCATGGCTGATTTTTGGGGAATCATAAAGTTGTATGAAACTTGACATCAAAAATCGAGTCCAAATTAAAACTGTAGCTTTTAGCTTCTTGGCGGCGCGAGAAACGCTGTAGCTAAAACAGCAAATAAAATATCAGGCCATCAATTGTTCAAATTAGGAAAGGCTTTAGTTTCTCGAAAGCAACTGTCCTGGAGAAATGACTGAAAAAACTAAGCAAAGGAGTTGAGAAAATGGTTCTAGTTGCTGATAGTGAAATGGGATTCTGGCTGGGTGATAACACGGCTGAATCGATTACTCTTTTTACCGGTCAACTCAGTGGTTATCCCCTGGGTGTGCTGGCATTGGGTGGGAATGATACTGTTCAAGGGGTAGGAGATGCAGAACTGATTATTGGCAATCAGGGGAGCGACAGTTTGCTGGGAGGTGCAGGCAACGACACTCTCTTTGGGGGGAAGGATGGGGATCGTCTGGACGGACAGGATGGTAACGATCTGCTCTTCGGCAATTTAGGACAGGACATTGTTCGGGGCGGTGCCGGGAATGACACCCTGTTTGGGGGCCAGGAAAATGACTCTTTAGTGGGAGATGGGGGCAACGATATCCTCTATGGTGACTTGGGGGCCGACACTCTGACAGGGGGCTTGGGTGCTGATGTATTCAGCGTGAGAAATAATGGCCAGGGATCAGACGTGATCACGGACTTTCAAGACGGCAGCGACCTAATTCAGTTGCCAGATGGGATCAGTGGACTTCAGGTGGAGACTAATCTTTTGAACCAAGCGGTGATTAGTATTACAGCTACCGGGGAAGTTTTAGCAGTTTTAGAGGGAGTCCAGGCTACAGCCATTAATAGCAATGACTTTGTTGGCGGTCAGATCAATGTCACCGTCATCCCCTCGGGGGATACAGGGACTGATCCAGAGATTCCCGATCTGAACCCGGAACCGGCCCTGATTAATCGAATTGTCGAGCTCACTAATAATTATCGCGCTGATAATGGCCTACCCCCTTTGACCCTGAGTTCTCAATTGACCAACGCCGCCGATACCCATAGTGAAAATATGGCCCTTCAGGACTTCTTCAGTCATACCGGGTTAGATGGCTCAAAAGTGGGCGATCGCGTTCAAGCTACGGGCTACTCCTATACCTCCGTGGGGGAGAATATTGCAGCAGGTTACCCAACTCCTGAGGCTGTTTTTGCCGGTTGGATTGCTAGCTCGGGTCATCGAGCGAATATTCTGAATGCAAGCTATACCGAAATTGGCGTCGGCTATGCCTATCTGGAGAATGACACCGGATCAGTCAACTTCAATGATTATTGGACACAGGTGTTTGGCACGGCAAGATAGTTTCTAGATTGGGCTTGAAGGTTGCTTCAATAAATTTATTGCTGACCTTGCTTTTGTTCAATGGTTTGCAGAATTTTACGGGCGGCTTGTTCTCCCTCAGAATCCCCCGTTTCTTTCCACAAGGTCACGGCTTGCTGGAGGGTTTCTACAGCCTGGGTGTAGTTTCCCAGGCTGGCATAGACCTGTCCGAGATTGTTTAACGTGTTGCCAATTTCAGTTTTTACGCCAATCCGTTGCCGAACTTCAAGGGCGTTTTGATAGGCTTGGAGAGCCTCCTGATACTGGTTTTGATTGGTATAGATTGACCCGAGCTGATTCCAGGCATCCCCTAACCGTTCATCGTCCGCTGCGGTTTTTGCTAGGGTAATCGCCTGCTGCGTCGCGGCGATCGCTTCATTGCCCTGGTTCTGGGCCTCATAGATGCTCCCGATCAAGCTATAGATACGCGAGGCATTGGAGGAGTCATTGATCCGTTCAAGTAAGCTCACGGCCTGTTTGAAATGGGCCAGGGCTTGGGTATTGTCCCCCAGTTGCCGGTAGATCAGTCCCATGTTGCTGAGGAGCCGCCCTACTCCCGCCTGATCCCCAATCTGCCGCCGCATGGCCAGGGCTTGTTGGTAGATTGTTAAAGCTTTTGGTGAATTACCCATACTGAAATATAGAGCCCCCAGATTGTTCAAGGTGCGACTATAGTCCCGCAGATCCCCAACCTGTTCCCGAAGGGGACGGGCTTTTTCGTAGAATTCTAATGCCTGTTCATATTCCCCCAAATTCGTATAAACCGAGGCAATATTGTGGAAGGATTCGGCAATGCTGGCTGGATCCTGGGCCGTTTCCGCCAATTGTAAGGCTTCTTGATGTTGTTTTAAAGCCAGATCAAACTGGCTTTGACTGCGATTGATAAACCCAATCAGATTTAAATTGCGACTGATACCAATATTGAGAAGCTGGCGATCGCCTTCGGATGCTGGACTTTGCCGTCGATAAATCTCTAGAGCCTGCTGCAAAGCTTGTAACGCCGAGGTGTCCTCGCTTAAATTGGTATAGACCTCTCCAATGGAAGTCAGGGTCTCCGCCAGCACCATGGATTCAGTCTCAGGATTCAACTGTCGGCGGACTTGCTCAAAGGTTTCTAGAGCGTCCTGAAACAGTCCTCCGCGAAACTGCTCTACCCCGGTTTGATAGAGAGAATTATTGTTCAAGGGGGATGCTGGGATGGATGTCGGGGGGATAAGTTGAGCCTGGGCGAGCACGGGGCCAACCAGACTAGTCATTAATAGTTCACCAATCAATAATTCACCGCCGCTCAGACTTAGAACGACTAGACTCATTAGATAGGAAGGCCAGAGAGATCGAGATACAAATTGACTCAGGGGATCTGGCGAGTTATGGGGTGGATTCAATATTGGGGAAGAAACCATTTGACAAGAAATAGGAAGAATAATTAAAGCGGCTGATTTAAAGTAAGAGATATCAAAGAAAAATATATCTCCTCGGTTATAACAATTCTGTTTGCGGAAAGTCTATGATTGCCTCAAAAGTTGATACTGCCTTACATCAAGCCCTTCAAGGAATAGATCTGTCCCCCCAGGCAGGGATGTTGCTGCTCCATCAAACTGATCCAGGGGCAATTGCGGCCATCCGGAGGGTCAGCAATCAGCTCCGTCAGCAACAAGCCGGAACAACGGTGACCTATGTGATCAATCGCAATATTAATTTCACTAATATCTGCGAGCAGCACTGTAGTTTTTGTGCGTTTCGTCGGGATCTAGGCCAGGATGGGGCGTTCTGGCTGGACACAACTCAAATTCTAGAAAAAGCGGCTAATGCGGTAGCCCGGAACGCGACGGAAATCTGTATGCAGGGGGGCTTGAATCCCCAGGCTAGACTTGGAGGAAGTGCTCTGGCTTTTTATGTGAATTTGGTTCGGAGCCTGAAACAGGCATTTCCCCAGCTTCATCTCCATGCATTTTCGCCCCAGGAAATTCAGTTCATTGCCCGGGAGGATGGCTTGAGTTATTCCCAGGTGATTGGGGAGTTGCAAGGGGCTGGCCTGGGTTCCATGCCTGGAACGGCGGCTGAAGTGCTTGATGATGCGGTGCGGCGGGTGATCTGCCCTGAGAAAACGGATACGGCCACCTGGTTAGAGATTGTGGGTACGGCCCATCGTTTGGGACTGCCGACTACCAGCACGATTCTCTGTGGCCATATCGAAACTCCCGAACAGCAAATCACCCATCTGGAAAAACTCCGATCTCTGCAACAGATGGCGATCGCTCAGAATTATCCTGCTCGAATTACTGAATTCATTGCTCTACCCTTTGTGGGTCAAGAAGCCCCCGCTTCCTTGAGACGACGGGTGGGTCGTGATCAGCCTGACCTGGCAAAAACCCTGTTGCTGACTGCCGTGGCCCGAATCTATCTGGGAAACTGGATTCCCAATCATCAACCCAGTTGGGTAAAACTGGGGTTAGAGGGGGCGACTATGGCCTTGAACTGGGGCTGTAATGATATCGGGGGGACATTGATGGAAGAGCATATTACCACAATGGCTGGAGCCCAGGGAGGCACCTGCATGGAACCGGAAACATTGCAAAATGCGATCCGCTCAATCGGGCGACCCTATCGACAGCGAGATACGGTTTATGGGGAAGTAAGGTAGAGGGGTTAAGGCTCGCCTGCTGGAAAACAGCCGAGATGGCTGTTCTACTCTGTTGCCCCACCTTACGGGATTGAAATCCCTGGGATCGCGAACTAAAACTTGAGGTTTAGCATTTAAATTTTTCTGTAACTCTTCTAAACTGTTAGGGATTGATTACAAATCGGTATTTTTCCCAATCCTGGGCAGAGATTAATCTATGGCGACAGTTTGGTTGATTCATGGCCTGTGGGCGATCGCAGCAATTCTCTGGGCAGAGTTGACCCGGGACAGTTACCATGCCCTGGCCCACCTCTGGCCTGCCCTCTATCGCTGGCATCACTGGCATCATCGCGTGTTTCGCCAGGATTTCACCCCGACTAGTGCCACGATTTATCAGCAAGCCCATTGGTATCATGATGTGCCTGAGGCGATCGTGATGCTGGGGTCAAGTGGGAGTTTCTGGTTGCTCAGTCACTACTGGAACCCCGAACAGCAAATTTATAGCTTGATCGGTGTACTGTATACCCTGAGCTTTTTGCTCCCGGCTATTGGTCGGGGTCTGGGAATTCCCAGGGTTGACCAACTCACTGATCTAGCCCATTTACCGGGGGATTTTCTGACTCCGCCGACCCCCTGGTTTGTGAATCGTCCCTATCACTGGCGACATCATTTTGACAATCAAAACGCTTATTTCTGTGGAACCTTGACTGTGTTTGACAAACTTATGGGTACAGCCCTGTCTCTCAAGGGCAAAACCGTGGCGGTAACGGGGGCTTCTGGAACCCTGGGCCGCTCCCTACTGCTCCATCTTCATCGAGCCGGTGCGAAAGTTATCGCCCTGACCTCCCAAACCCAACCTATTACCCTGAGGATTCAGGGTGAGGCACTCCCGGTTCAGACGATCACCTGGCAGGTGGGCCAGGAGGAAGAATTGGCCAGTTTGCTAGAGCAGGTCGATATTCTGGTGCTCAATCATGGCATCAATGTTCACGGGGAACGGACGGCGGCGGCGATCGCCCAATCCTATGAGGTGAATGCTTTCTCTGGTTGGCGGTTGATGGAGTCCTTTCTCAAAACTGTTCGCAGCAATGTTGATATCGCCCGCAAGGAAGTTTGGGTGAATACCTCCGAGGCGGAGGCTTGCCCGGCCTTGAGCCCGTTGTATGAACTGAGCAAACGGACGCTGGGGGATTTAGTCACCCTCAGACGGTTGGATAGCCCCTGTGTGATTCGCAAGTTGATTTTGGGCCCATTCAAAAGTCAACTGAATCCAATTGGGGTGATGTCGGCAGATTGGGTCGCGCATCAAATTGTCAAGCAGGCTCGATCTGATTGGCGCAATATTATTGTGACGATTAATCCGGTGACGTTCATTGCTTTTCCCCTGAAAGAATTCTGGAGTTCTGTTTACTTCAAGCTATTCAGTCATCGAGCAGTTCAGGGTTCTCCAGATCATGCCCCCATGAACTCACGCATTAAAATTTGAGAGAATTATCTAAGATTATGTTTCAGGACTGATTGCCCAAACCGCCCTCTCCCAGAGCGGGAGAGGGGTTACTTGTTCCGCCAATTGGATCATTAATCCAGGCTTCTAATTTTTGATGGACTGTAGACATTAGGCTAGCTTTTTCCAGAGATTCAAATGTCTCAGGTAAATCCTGATCGACAATAAAGTTCAAAGATCCAATAACTCGACCCTGCCATTGCTCCTTATCAGAATCCCAAGCATCAAAAAGATCTTTTATTTGAAATCCTTTTAGCTGATGGAACAAGTTATTTCTTTTATCTAAAAGATCATTCCTACCATCTTTCTTCTTATCTAGGTCAATAAGAGTTTTAATATATGGATGGTCATTCCACTCAACCTGTTTTTGCTCTTTGAGGAATTCAAAAACGCCTCTCCCATACTTTTTGATTCCCTTCTGTTCCTTCTGTTCCTTCTGTTCCTTCTGTTCAGCATATTTGATTGCTAGTCCCTCAAATGCCCGAAAACTATGAAACATTGCCTCAACAGTGTTACCCTGTTCTAATCGGACAACTGCCAGATAAGCTGCTTCATAGGCAGTCCACCACCAGTTTTTTTCTTCAGTTCGCTCTTGAACTCCTTGAACAATTTGAGGATCTGAATACTTCTTGAGTTGATCGATAAACTTTTCAAATTCGGCAAAGTTCCATTGAATCGCTGCCTCAAGTAGAGTTATAATTTTTTTGTCTATTTCTTTGTCTAAGTAGTCAGACAAAAGAGCTTTGATCGCAGAGTAATTATAACTTTTTAGTAAAGCTTTAGCTTCCTGAAATTTAAAAGCTTTCAGGTACTTGGATTCAGAGATTTCCTGTGTTTCTTTTGAATATTCATTACTGACAAGAAACTTGACTTCACTTTCTCTAAATCTTCCCAAACCAACAAATTGCACGGCTGATGAAATAGCAGGTGTTCCAGCTTGGTGGCTGATATAGACCAGTTTCGGTTCAATCTCAAATTTTAAATCTGCAATTTTTTGCTGCACTAAACTAAGAACATGATCCCAGTCATCTAAACCTCTAATTTCTAAATCTCTAATTTTGTCATCTTTAAATGGTACTCTCCTTGGATCAAGCGTTAAAAACTCAACCTCAATTTTAGATTCTTTAGATTTAAATTTTTCTTCCAGATATTTTTGAAAAATATTCTTTAATGTACAAGTATCCTTCCAATAGGGACAATTTGGATCAGATCGGTCATATTTGGGATTGTCAGAGTTATTCTCCAGGAAAATTTCTTCTTGATCTGTCAGTAGTACAACAATTCGATCTGGTGCTTTGTTTTCAAATTTCTTAGTTAAAAGATTCAATAATGGAAACTCTAAATGCTGCCAATGGGTTTCTAAAGCATCACCATAAATAATCCCCATCACTCTTGCAGGTAAGGTGAAGAGATATTCAGGATATCCTGTATCAATCAACTTACTAAATTCACTATAACAAGGTTTGAGTTGCTCTCTCTTCTCACTTCGTAAATATCCCCATTGCTCATCTGATTTTAGCTTGATATCACTATTGCCAGTTGTCAGAATCCAAACTGTAGTCATTTTATTTCTCCCCCTATATGAATTCAAAATTATGATTTGGGCTTTGTATCGATTACTTTTTTTTGCTTTGATGTTTTAGTCTTTTCACTACATGGGTTTTGATTTCCCCAAATAAAAGACAAGTCTTGTCCTTTCAAAGAATCGATGAAGTTTTGAAGTTGATCTTCTTCAACTCCACGCTTCCAGGCTTTACGCTGACCATGAAATAAAGTAATAATTTCAAGAAAACTCCCATCACCAATTGGTAACATTCGATGCCAAACAGAGCTGACAAACTTTGGACGTTTATCGTTGGGATCTTTTCCTCCAATTGCAGGGGTGGTTTTATATGTGTCGTCATGAAATAGATCAATCACTTTGCTTGCTCTAGTCTCAACAGCATAAACAGAAAGTCGATCTGGATGCCAGGATTCTCGCCAGTCTAGAGGTTTTACGTCACCCCTCATAAACCGAGTGATATAGTTCTGATGAATTTCTGTCAAAAAAGTCTTCAACTGATCAGTAGATTGAATGTCCATCCAAACTCGATCTGTTCTATCAAGTTCCCAATGACAGCCAATTTCAAACTTTTTATAAGTCTCATGAAACAGTTCATGGGAAGCCCGTCGCCAGGACTTTCCAAACCCTCCCATGATGAAGGCAAACTTCAAAATCTGTTCAATCAACTGCACATCTTCATCCCTTAATGTATTGAGATGAAGAATCCCATCAACTTTGAATGTTTGAGTTTTGCCGAAAGTTCCATAGGTTAATTCTCTCTGTTGCCAGAGTAGTTGTAATACTCCTGGGCCAGATGAACCCCCAAAAAGACGAGCCACTTCAGTCTCTAAGTTCCCGCGATCGCCCATCACACCAGACAATAATCGTTGAAAATGCCCCCTCAGGGAAGCCTTGAATAGATTGGGTCGAAATTCTGGTTCGTCGCTACGGAGCGTTGGACTTACTCCTCTACCGCTGAAAGCAATATCAACTTTAGTTTTTGGAATGACAGCAGGACGGTGACTATTGTGAGCGCCTAGACCGTAGCCTGTACTCGTTTTACCACCGAACCCCAGTGCAATCGCTTGCCAGAAGATGTTTTCGACTTCCTTCCAGTTCGTATTTTCAGCAAAACTACTGAACTCAAAGATCATAGTAGGCTGATACAAACTTATAGAAGCCAATGCAGTCGCGTTCTGTTTGTTAGAACCTATTTGGCGTTCCTGCTGAGGATGAACAACATCTAGCATCCCATATCGAATTTCTGTTTTGTCTCCTTTTTTAAAGGTTACCTCTCGCATATTTGACCAATCACCTACGGGATAGGCTCCATGAAAGCGAAAACCCTGACTGCTAGGTGCTAGATTTGTATCATCTCCACAGTAATTCTTAGCTTGGCTCTCATTACAAGCACGCCGAAATAAACCCTTGACACTACTGCCTGAAAAGTAAGGAATTCCGTCTTTTCCGAGAATTGGACGAATAATACTATCCTGTCCGCCATTACTAATCAAACGAAATGGGAACTTTACTTGAATTCTATAAATATTTCCATCTAGCCCAAGTGGTGGTTCTTTCCGCTGATAACGTGGTTGCTTTGGATTGGGATAAATCCATTCGTCCTTCCATTTTTCCAAGTCTTTATTATTTCCTGCAAACATCAAGCTACAGCGTCCCTCAACCTGAGCACGATACATCATGGGTATGTCGTTCTCAATAGAAGAGTTTGATGGATGGGTGGGAGATCTTTTTTTTGTGGCTGTTGTTTCTGAATTTATACCTAGAGATTGAGCTGCTTGTTCTAATCCTCGAATCATTAACCTACTTCTCCTTTTTTATTTTGTAACGCTGTGTCCACCAAACCAAAGAGTCACAAAATTGAGTCAGAACCATTAAAGCAACCCGCTGATCATCTAGTGTCATTGACCAAATTTTCTTTGCCATTTCTTTGATCTTCGTTATTTCTTCCTCTTTTTTTACTTTGTCATCGGGATTGTTAGACTTAACGTTATCATTTGGGAAATCTTGCATTCCTGCATTAATAAGAATCTCTTGAAGCTTAGCCCAGACTTTTGACCAATATTGTGCTTTTGTTTGATTCTCTCGCTCAAGTCGTAACTGTTCTCCCCAAAAACGTTCCAATCCATAAGCAATAGTCATCCGCATTTTATGAGATTCATTTAATACGTCTTCTGTATTGCGAAACTCCAAAACTAGTTCCTGAGCATAATAGTCCAAATCATAAGGTTTCCAACCTACTATATTTGATGTCTTACCTGCTTCATTGACCATGATTTCTATTACTCCTCTTTTGTCCAATAAGGTACTTGGTGAGATTGATGATCAAATTACTCTTTTCCGTTTTCTTTACCTTTCTGTTCCACTAGATTGACAGTAACCTGAGTTCTACCACAACCAATTGATTCTAAACCTCCAAAATATAACTCTCGTGAATTTTGAAGTGCAGTATCCTCAAGATAATCTTTCCATTCCACAGGCTCACCATTATGATGAACCTCGCGCATTGCTAACGGAAATGCTAGAATCGTTCGCTCTGGAAGAGCTTCCAAATTAAAAAATGCTCCTCGCTTTGCTTTTTTTTGTTGGTCTTCCAATGCAACACGACTTTGACGATAGAGAGCCATATCATGAATCATTGCCATATCATTATCATCAACCACCACAAGTGGATATCGTTGCTGATCATTAATCCCAGTTGGTAGATACTTTCTGAGTTCTGTATCCTGATCTCCTAGTGATAAAAAACCAAGATTGAAGAAGAGTCTCTGATTGGGAATATTACCTAAATCATAAGTATAAGGTTTAAAATCGTGATTAGCTTTGTTTGTCAGGCGTTGATAACGCTTCAGCAAAGTAGGACAGGAAACTAATACAACAGGTTGATTGGGACAATAAACAGGCAACCAAACAATAGAAGCATACTCGAACTTGATAATGGCTTCTGTTGTGCCTCCATCAGGTTTACCGTCAATAGAATCATGACCATACCAATATTGATAATCATAACCTTTTTGCCGTTGATCCTGCCTCATGTCAGCTCTAAACCGTCCACGAATTGAGCTACCGGGGATGATTCCTGTCTGAGTAAACTGATCGCGAAATATCAAATTTAAATTGCCAGTTTCTTCACCAGCAGCAGCGCCAACATGCAAAGGTGCAAGAGTCTCGACGATTCCATAGGCTTTCTTGTACATTAATCTACTCCTTTAATTTCGATCGGTAGGCACAGACCACATCCCAGATATTTCAGGGGTAATGCTCTATCATTGACAGATTTTTGCGCTTGACTCTGGGGAAACCATTCATGCGGAAATTTCCACCAAGTATTGTTCTGCTCTTCCAGGGGATGCTTCACCACATAAACTGTTCCAGCAGGAACCGCATAACGACCAATGCCCAATTTTTTTCCTATGCGATAGCGAAACGGAACAGGCCGATTAGTTAGCATTTTGGGGCGCTCGTTACTGAAGTTTTTATCTTTGGGATATCGCCAGGACTGATTATTTGTTCCCCACACTGCTGGGCAAATCAGGGCAAAACTTTTTTTGATTGGTTTTTCTAGTAACTTTATAGTTTCTGAATCAAGCTCCTCACTCTTAATTTCAACCAGATGACTTTCACCACCAAAGCGATACCAACCATCAGGCAATCGATGAGTAGAAAGATAAACCAGGCAGCTATCCTCTTGCATCTGGACAGCATTTTCTAAGAATAGACTACCTCGGTCATCATCATCTATTGGAGTCCTCACATGACGTTGTTCTTCTTCTAATGTGGGATGCAAGATTGGAACAAATGTCCAGGGAACTTTAGCAACATTGTTATTTTTAACAAGATCAATACGTTTTTCCCAACTACGAATTCTTTGCCAGGTATAGCTAGCTTCAATGTCTTCATCTGGCTTCTGACGACACCATTCACCCTCTCTAATTTCCCACTCATCTATTTTAGTCTCATCAATAATCCGAGACTGGGGAATTGGCACATAAAAATTTTGTGGATCATCATATTTCTCTGCCCAAAATGCCCCTGCAACTGTTAGCTGCAGTTTGAGATCGTGATGATCATCAACAAAAGGCTTCTCCTGATTTGTTGCCAGAATTAATCCAGAAAGAGTTGCAGCATCTGGTGGGAACTTCGTTCCAGAACGTCCTACAAGATTTTCTGGTGAAAGGAATGCACCTGCACTACCATAGAGTAATCCCAATGGGCGAACAGCAATTAAGAATTGGAACATAGTTTCCACCCCACTTGAATCATTCCATCAATCCACTCAATTACTGATTTTGCATCTTCTGAACCCGTGATTTTTCCTCGTTCTTTAGATAGTTTTTCAGCATTATCCTCACCAAAATATAGCTTGAAAATAGCCAAGGCAACTGTCTCATCAACCTTTTGTGCTGTTTTAAGAGGAATTGCATGTCTAGCTTTCAATTGAGCCAGATCAGAATAAATATGATTCCAGTTTTGGTTTTGTTTCCGGGTATTATCTTCCCTATCTTTATAATTGTTTAGCCACTGTAAACATTCCCAAGGCGTTGTCCATTGAACAAACTGACCATTATTGAAAAGAATCCTAATCGTCACTCGGTTGCGACCTAAACTTTTTGCTCGCTTTTCTGCTTCTCGACAATGTTGTAGAACATCGCGCTGTGGAACGCTATGTCCTGCCCAAACAAATCCAACACTCAAATTAACTCCGAGATTTCCTGATTCCCATCTTTCCTGTAATTTGATTAGAAAATCGACCACGTCTTGACCAGTTTTCTGGGGTTGTTTTTCCGTCCCAAATACTACACCAAAAAATCATCGCCCCCGGCATAGACTACACGACCCAGAGCGAAATCTTTCTGAAATGTCCTGCCCCAACGTCTGAGGGAGTGACTAAAACGTTCTACCGCTTCAGAGGTTTTCAAGCTTTTAAGATGCTTACCAACCTGGTCACCATCACCCATAAACCAACCAGTCCAATAGCCTCCACCTCCTTGCTTTTCGTCTTTTATACGGAGCATTTCTCGAAAGCTCTTAGTATATAAAGATTGTTGTGGATCAATAAGCTTTGCAATTTCGTGATGTGTGACTAATCTTTTGATTAGCTCAGGAATACTTAAACGTTCTGCTGGATCAAGAAATATAGGATTATCTTTCTGCTTTGTACTTTCCAAAGCTTTAGCTAACTTTTCATAAAATTTCTTAATTTCTTCCTTCTCTCGACCTGCATCATAATTTCTGCCAACATGAGCAGCATTATCAATATTTGGATAAGCAATGGCATCTACACCAGATAAACTCGAGCTTTCCCCATTCCAGTTTGGAACCGTCCAATCACGACGAAGTTTGTTGGTTTCAAGATCTCGCATCGCTTCAGGAATGCTACTACCTTCTCCCCAAAAAACTTCCCAGGCATGAATTTTCCATTTCGTCCACGCTCTTCCCCAACTTGCTTCAGAAAATGCGAAGTCATCTTCTAAAGCGTTTTCAATCCAACTTCGACATGCTGATACAATCTCACCCCATGCTTTGGCTATGGCGCTTTTTGCGTCGTTACCTGAAAACTTCCCTTTTATCAAGATTCGATTGGGCATTCCTTGAGTAATGTCCATATTGGAACTTGGAGGATCAATATTGTGCTCATCCTCAATAGCAGGAGAAATGATTGCAACACCCTCCATGGTGCCTGCACGCTCAACAATCCTCATGCTCAAATACGAAAGAATTTGGGAAGCCCCGAATAAATCTCTCAGCTTACGGGATTTCTCAATAAATCCCTGAACTGGGGCAAAACTGATCGCAGTGTAGACCATCTGCTCCTGAGCCCCCAGAGATTGATCTGTAGAAGATACCAATTTAGTTTCAAGAGATTGACTCATAGGGATACTCGATAAATTTCGATATTGGATATCTTCGCCCATTACTATACTACTCTACCTAACTTAAGCTAAGTACGCCAACAAAAGACAATATTCTCAAGAAAACAACTTGTTTCTTTAAATTCAGTCTGGGTAAAGTTTTCAGGTTGTTAAGATAAATGGATTGATATTGAGTTCTACTGGACAGTTTCTTATGGAGTTGTTATCGTCGGGCTACGTCTTCATGTAGTTGAGAGTTTGAGGCGATGTCCAAGAAACCGCACCTGCATTCCTATTCTGATCAACTTGCTTTTGACCGGTTGATGCTACTGATTGCTGGATTGGTACGATATCCGGGAGTCGGAGCGGAGGAACTAGAACAGGCTCAGAATGCTCTGGTGGGGGTGCAGAGGTGTTTGCAACGCCTAGCCCAGGAGTGGAAGATTAATTTTCCACCTAGCTATCCATCCCTACCAACAATTCGCAAGGATTTGGAAACCCTGCGTCACTATGGAATTTTGGATCGACGAATGTATCGTTGGGGATACTATTTGGGCACCGGGGCTCTGAACCGGGAGGAGCTACAAACGGCTTTCCAAGCCCTCTCATCCCAGGCCAAATCCCTGGGGGATCCCCAGGCGCGACAGATGTATCGATCCCTGGAAAAGCGATTGCGGGGGATGGATCTGGAGCATGATGGGTTTTTTTATCCGGTGCGGGAATATCTGAATCGGGCGATTGTCCGGACGGATCCAGAGGAAATGGCGGAGCTAGGAGAGACTGAATATAACCTCTTCCATCAATTTGAACAGGTGAAGCGGGCGATCGCCACTGGACAAGCGATCATCATTTCGCGGCGGTATGATGCCTACAAACAGGGCCGGGTGGGGGAGGAAGGGATCTGGCCGTTGCAGTTGGTATTTTATAATACGGCCTGGTATTTGATTTACCAGAAGTTAAAGTATCCCCATCTGGTGATCAGTCGGGTGGATCGCATGGCAGATTATTGTCAGCCGATTCCCGATCAAACCCGTAGCTTGAAAGCCCAACTGAATGCTCTCCAACAGGCCCATAAGTTGCTGAAGTATGGTTGGGGTTTGAAGCTGGGAGATTATGAACCCCAGCAAGAAGAACTGGCGGGGAGATTGAAACCCCGCTGGGTGAAGGTGAGGTTTTTTGATCAGGCGATTAAGTTTATTCAGGAGGGGGCAGTCAGGCATCCCAAGCAACAGATCAAACCGGGCCCCAAAACTGACCAGGGAGAGCTGGAATACATCGAATATCATGTGAAGTTGCCGGAGCGATCTTTTGATGAATTTCTCCATTGGGTGAATAAATACATGAATCTGGCTCAGGTTTTGTCCCCGTTTGAGCTGGTCAAGAAACATGCTGAAAATGCGGAGAAACTGGCAGAGCGATATCGTCTGTCGAAGGTTTTCTCAAGTCAGGAAAAAAACGGCAAATCCTGACCGAATCAAGGGAACGTTGTGGTATTGGTTTCGCTCAAAATGATGGAGTTTTCTGGGCTAAGCTGCAAATTGGAATGCTCAAATCATTAGACTGCCCCTGTTTGATGGGTTCATTAATGGTAAGAATTACGGAGTTGAAAAGCTTCCTAAAAAGTCAAGTGAGTTGGTTTAGATCAATTTGAAAGCTTGACTAACTTTTAGCTGCGCTTTAGCTAAAACTTAACGAAAAATTTGCGTAATGTTGATAGGTCAAGTTGAGGCATAGATTATACGAGCTTGGAATTTATTGTTGCAGAATAAAACAACAATAGACTGAATTCTAGAAAATCTGATTCTTCAAAAATCTGATTCTAGAAACTCTTTGGGTTGCATCAAGACCAGAACCAACCCATACCATCCATATCTATAGCGTTTCTAACGCCGCTGAAGTACGAGAGTTGGCGGTGCACCGGGCTGCCACCTCTCAAATCTGTACCTCACGTGATTAGGAATCGCTGTAAGTCATCAAAACTACTATCAAAACCACTATGAAAACTCTGTATGTTTCTCAGCAGGGGCGCTATCTGGCGCTCAAAGGAGAGAGTCTGGTGATTCAATACCAGCAAAATACTGAAGGAACAATTCAATTGCCCTTGCTGGAACAGGTGTTAATTTTTGGCAAGTCTCAACTCACTACCCAGGCAATTCGGAGCTGTCTCTGGCGGAAGATTCCCATCGCTTATCTGTCCCGCAGTGGCGGCTGTTATGGGCGGGTTCTATCAATTGATGAAAGTTATCGCCATGGGGCCCGATACCAACAGCAATTGTCTGATTTGGAACGGTTGGAGGTGGCCCGTCAAATTGTTCAGGCGAAGTTGCAGAACTCTCGCACCTTGCTGCTGCGGCGACATCGCACGAATGCTTCTAGCACTCTGGCTGAGGGGATTGAACGGTTGAGTCAGTTGATCCTGCAAGGGGCTGAGGCGGAGAATTCTGAACAGTTGATGGGGTATGAGGGGGCGGGGGCAGCCCAATACTTCAGAGGATTTGCGGAGTGCATCACGAATCCTGGGTTTAGCTTCCCGGAGCGTTCCCGCCGCCCCCCTAAGGATCCCGTGAATGCCCTGCTGAGCTTTGGCTATCAGGTGTTGTGGAATCATTTGCTGAGTCTGATTGAGCTTCAGGGGCTTGACCCCTATTCGGCCTGTTTGCATCAAGGGACGGAACGCCACGCAGCCCTGGCTTCGGATTTGATTGAGGAGTTTCGTGGGCCGATTGTGGATGGGCTGGTGCTGTGGTTGATCAATTGCCGGGTGATGGATGCGGAGGCGGATTTTGAGCCTCGGCGGGGGGGTTGCTATTTGAATGGTTCGGGTCGCCGGAAGTATCTGTCGGCTTTTGTCAAACGGATGGAGCAGGACGTGATGAGTGAACCGGGGGAAACTCAACCCCGTTGGGATCTGCTAAACCGGCAGGTGAAGGGGTTTAAGCGGTTTGTCTATGACTCTACCCAGGGGTATCAGCCTTATCGAATTCGTTGAATCAGGTTCTAGAATTATGCTTTATCTGGTGACTTATGACATTTGCTGCAATAAACGTCGGCGCAAGGTGGCTGAACTCCTGGAGGGCTATGGCCGACGGGTGCAGTATTCGGTGTTTGAATGTGCGATGTCGCCCCGCAAATATCAGGAGTTGCGACGGCGATTGCGGCCTCGAGTCAAGCTGGAGGAGGATAGTGTGCGGTTTTATCCGCTTTCAGGTCATACTCTGGAACAGGTGGAGGCTTGGGGGGCGGGGCCATCGGTGACTCAGGAACCGGGGTCGATGATTGTCTGAGGATCGAGTGCTGGCGGAAATCGCTGTAATTCCTATTTTTCCGTTGACGCGCTCGATTCCTTGCTATATAATGATTTCAGAGATTTTAATTGGCTGTTTTGGCTGCTTTTTGCAGGTTCCCTCAGACCCCCTCGATTTTGCCCTCTGAAAGGCTGGCACAGTCAGGGTTCCAAAAGGCCGCCCTCCCCACTCGCTGGGGAAACTAATTGATTGGAAACGCAACGATTGAGCACTACAAACTCATCGGCTTCAGCCCCCCTCACAACACCCCATCCCCCAAACATCAGCAACATCCAAACCGACCAGTTACAGCAACACCCCCAAGGCACTCTCAATCAACTGTTTCCAGGCTGGCAATTGATTCAACTCACTGCCTTCAAATTCATCACCCCTTTCCCCAGAAAGCCGAACAAAATCATTAATCCAGTCCACAATAGCCTCACTGGCAAACTCAAAAGGAGACTGGCACAGCGCCTCCCGAAGCAACCGGGCCATTTCAGAAGGATTACCCTGTCGGTAGGCTGACCAGGCATTCCAGACTAAAGAACTATAGGTTAATCGTTGAGTCAGGGATTGAACTGCCCCCGTCGTCGCCAATGGAGCTGAATCGTGAATTAGATCTAAAGGCCCAGCCTCAACCTCCCAGGTGATCCTCGGCTTGACAGTAGGCTGGACGACCCGTTCCAGAGCCCCCTCGATCACCGCCAGCGTTTCCCGAAGCATCCGCTCTTCTTTGAATAGTTGTTCAGCCCGCTGCTTACAGCCTTGACCAATCCGTTGCCTCAGCTCTGGATCCTCAGCCCAGACCCGAAGAGTCGCCACCAATTCCTGCACGGTTTCCTCCGGATCAACATTGGGATCAGGCAGCAATTTTCCCGTTTCCCCCAAGCCTTCAGGAATCCCCCCCGCCGCCGAAGCCACCACCGGCAGCCCCTTAGCCATAGCCTCCATCACCGCAAAGGAGGGAGCCGCCTCCGCCAGGGAAGTCAGAACAAAAATATCACTGGCATCGAGCCAATCCGGAATATCCCAGCGCTGCCCCAGGAAGATTAAATGATCCCCAATCCCCAGTTTTTGGGCTTGAGCTTTTAGTTCCGGTTCCAGGTCATGGTCGCTGCCCTGACCCGTGCCTGCCCAGACAAAATAAAGCCTTGACCCGATTGATGTGGACTGGAGTTGGGCGATCGCCTCTAGCTGATAGCAGTGGCCCTTAATCGGAGCCAACCGGGCAGACGTGAAGCAGATCACAGCCGCTTCAGCCACACCAATTTCCTGGCGTAAGCGGCGGCGCGTTTCCAGATTAGGGGGGGCAAAATATTGTTCCGAGCGTCCATAATAAATCACATTCCCCTGGGTTGCAGGCAGCTTAAACTGCTGGTGCAGAATGTCCAAATGTTCCCGAGCAGCAACATTAACAGCCTGGGCCAAGCTGTATTGCAATAAAGCCCCTTTCCCATAGTCAATCCCATCCCCCATGGAGAAATTGATATGATCGGGTGTGGCCAATCCCAGGGCGATCAGATAGGGAATTCCCTGACGGATCGCCACCTGTTTTGCGGCAAAATGGGAGAAGGGCCAGCCATCACTAAAAATCAAAAAATCCGGCTGAATCTCAGGGTAAAGGGCCTCAGCATCCTGCATATTTCTCAAGATTCTAGACAAATCCTGACTGGTGCTGTAATCCAACCAGACCTGCTGAATCCCCAATGCCTGTTCTCGGTCTACCATAGGACTGGAATGTCGGGGGCGAATGGCGGTAACCTGATGACCTCTACGGGCCAATTCACAGAGAATTAAATGGTCATATTGGGCCAGGCCACCAATTCCCGGATCATCCGTATTCATCAGGGCAATTCTCAAACGGTGGGATGGCAGGGCTGGATTAGCTGAACTCGAAGGAGTCTGCTGCCAGATCAAATCCAGAACCTGTTGCCATTCCGGGGCTTGAATCAACTCCTGAATCTCAAATTTTTCCCCATATTCTGCTGAGATCCGGCCAAAGGCGGTGATCCAATGGGAGAGGGTTTCAGTTCGGGTATACGGACTACAGGCCAGGGATTTTCCCAAACAGTCCAGCATTAACTTGGGGTAGCGATCGCGATACATCCGCCACCCCAGCCAAACCCATCGTTCATAGCGTTCTTGGGGCTGAAGCTTTTGGATCGCTTCAGGTAAGTCAGGGCGATTAAAAAATTCTTCCATGATGATTTCGGTATTGCGCATCACCCCTGCCCCCCCTGACATTAAATTGCGATCATGTTGCCGATAGCCAGTATAGGCTGCTTTGAGCCAGGTTGATCGACATCCGCTCAGTCCCAAACGCAGGACAAAATCCAAGTCTTCTGTGGGGGGATAGCGAGGATCAAACCCCCCCCACCTGTTCCCACCAGATCCGCCGGATCATCATGGCACTGGGGCGGACACATTTGTGCAAAACCCAGGCTGCTAAATCCAGGTCAGGCGCAACTTCCCAGGGAGATAACTGGGTGAGGGGTTCCTCCTGGGCATTGACTACAAACCAACCGGTTTGCACCAGGTCAATGGCTGGATTTGATTCAAAAACAGCCATTTGAGCCGTTAGCTTGCCGGGGAGAAAAAAGTCATCTCCATCTAAGAAAGCCAGAAACTCTCCCTGGGCCAATTTACAGCCGCGATTGCGGGCAATCGCCGCCCCCTGATTAGGTTGATAAACATACTGAATCACATCCAGATAAGGCTCAAGGACTTCAGCGGTTCTATCCGTTGAACCATCATCAATCACAATCATCTCAAAGTTTTCATAGTCCTGCTCCAAAACGCTATAAACTGCTTTTTCAATGAAGCGATCGCAATTATAAGCCGGAATAATCACACTGACCTTGGGGTCTCGATCTGAGCAAATTTGAGCGATCAACCTTTGCCAGGGGGGTAGAGTTCTCAACCGTTGAAGGTCGAGGGAGTAGCCATAGGATTGGCAGTATCCTCTAAAGCGTTTGACCCAATCCGCAACCGTCAAATACCGGGTTGTTCCAGTGAATTCCAAGGAGTCTTTCAACCATTGCCCCATCTCTGCAAAGCAACTGGTGTGATAGAGATGCCAGGCCATCCAGGTCAATCCCTCGTAACGGGCCAGGGCTTCGAGTTGCCGGAGGGAATCTGGTAAATCTGTTCGACTGAACCAGTGGTTTTGAACCGTTCTAAACGTCTGGGCCCGGTTGACGGCGCTGCGAGAAGACACCGCCTGTTGATGCTGACGATACCCCACCGTAACTTGAGGCAGCCAGATGGCCTGACATCCAGCCAGGGCCAACCGCCAGACAAATTCCACATCATCCACCCCATCAAACCGGGAATCAAACCCCCCTACCCGTTTCCACCACTGCCGCTGGAACATCATGGCGCTGGGCAGAATTGGCGAGTGAACAATCCAGGTTGTCAGATTTAGTTCCGGCAGATCATGCCAGGGTTCAATTGCAGAAATTCGGGCTCCCTGAGGATCGATCAACTGCCAGCCGCTATTGACCAGACCCACTTCAGGATGGGCAGCAAAACACTGGACTTGCCGTTGGAGTTTGCCCGGAAGAAAAATATCATCCTGATCCAATAGGGCGATCAGTTGACCTTGAGCCGCCTCAATTCCTCGATTGCGAGCGGCTGCAACCCCTTGATTGGCTTGATGGAGATAGCGAACTCTTTCGCCAAACCGTTCCACTACCTTAGCCGTATCATCAGTGGAGCCATCGTCCACTACAATAATCTCAAGGGCAATTTCAGCGGGATTGAGATCTTGCTGCAAGACACTTTCAATAGCTTGGGCAATAAAGTAGCTACCGTTATAGGCTGGAATAATTACACTGATAGCATGATTGATGGGGGGATATTTGACTGCGGATACCATTCAGCTCATTTTGATTTTTAATCTGTTATTTATATAGCATATTGACGATCCGGTCTAGATTACTAATAATCTGAAGCCGACTCAAATATTAAACTGGGTATCAAGTCAGATAGGTATTATTGAATTCTGAGGATTAAATCCTGATCATTAAACCTTTTAAGTTCAACTGATTAAAAAAACCAAGTCCATGCCCAAAAAAACACCCATTGTCGATCATCTAGAAGGAAAGCCGTTCAAACCCCTGAAGCAGGAGATTAAATGGACGAGACGTAGAATCATTTTATTATCTTTACTGGTGGCTATTCCTTATATTGGTATGGTAATACTAGCCAGTTCTATTTCGCAAGTTCTAGCTGGTCTTTTAATTGGATTTCCAGTGGCAGCGTTTGCCCTTATGTATTTAATGCATAGCTTGACTAAAGACCTTTAAACAAAGACTTTAAACAAAGTTCAGTCTCATGTCCGATTCACGGTTTAGCCATATCCCAATCAATCAAAATCCCATAGCAAAAGCGGCTCAATTATATGAAGAGGGCAATCAATATCTAGCGACAAATCAACCCAATCAAGCCGTAAAAAATTATCAGGCAGCCATTGAGTTAAATCCCGAGTTTTCCTGGGCCTATCACAAATTGGGAGAAGCTTTTGCCCAACAACAGAACTGGCAAGCAGCGATTCAGGTTTATCATCAAGCGATTAAACTCAATCCTGATTTTTTCTGGTCATATCATAATCTGGGCAATGCCTTAGCTGAAACCAAAAACTACTCGGAAGCCATCTTTGTCTATGGTCAAGCCATTCAACGAGATCAGACCTGTTGTTGGTCTTACTACAATCTTGCCGCTTGTTTGGGTCAGCAAAAACACTACTCAGCCGCTATTTTAAACTACATTCAAGCCTATATATTACAGCCTGATCTGCCAGAAATTGTCATGCTTCTGGGGGAAGTCAGCCAGAAACAAATTCAGCAAATCAGCTTAGAACGCCCGGTAAAAAGTCTGATAGATATTACAGAAAAGGTTCTACAATTTCCCATTCCAGACAGTCAATTGCAATTTTTATCCGACCATTGCCAAACCTGCATACACCTCGCTCAGGAACTGGTAAAGGCCAAATATTGGGGAGGAGCCCTGATTCTCTATGGACTCGCTCAAAATCTGGAGCCGGATCATGAAACCATTCCTCAACAATTTGAGCAAGCGCTGTCAAATCATCAAGAACTTGAGCAAAAAATTGCTGAGACATATGGGGCTTTAGACTCTGGTTCATTTCAACTGCAGTATCGACTGGGATGCCTCCTGACTCAACAACACAACTGGCAGGGGGCGATCTCCGCCTACTTTCAAGCCATTCGATTGCAACCTGAAAATCCATTCTGGCTCTATCAAGGCTTAATTGAAAAGCTCAATCAATCTGATCGTTTGAAAGAGCTAATCCAAATTTATCGGCACGCCATTCAACAGAAACCAGATTCGATTTGGTGTTATATTAACCTGGGGGAACTTCTCATTCAACGGGGAGAATTGGATGAAGCCTTGAGTTATTATCAGGCTGCAAATTATCATAAAATTCAACAGTTTCATCCGGAATGGATGAATACTCTAGACGATCTTGAGCCAGTTCAATGTCCTGATTTTATCATTTTAGGAACCCAGAAAGGCGGAACCACTTCCCTTTACTATTATCTAGCTCAACATCCCCAGATCATGCCCTCTCTGATTAAAGAAATTGAGTTTTGGGGTAGTAAATTTAATCGGGGACTACCGTGGTACTTAAGTCATTTTCCCCCCACACCTCAGGGCCAAAAAATCTTGACTGGAGAGGCAACACCCAGCTATTTTGATACCTCAGTCGTGCCTAATCGGCTGTTGAATTGTTTCCCAAAAATCAAGTTAATTGTCCTGTTGAGAAATCCCGTGGAGCGGGCGATTTCCCACTATTATCAATGGGTTGATTTGAACTGGGAATTACAGCCTCTCGATCTGGCTGTTGATACTGCAATTGAACAGCTTCAGAATTTAAACTCACCAATCGGATCCCAGGTGTTGTCACAGGTTTGGAACCAGCCCGATAACTATGTAGCAAGGGGAATGTATGTTGAGTTTCTCAAAAAGTGGTTTTCAATTTTTCCAGGTGAGCAAATTCTTATCCTCAAAAGTGAAGACTTTTATCAGAACCCAGCCGTAACATTGCAGCAAGTTTATAAATTTTTGGAACTACCCCCGGTTCAACTGACTCACTATAAAAAGCACAACTCTAGAACCTACCCGACAACCGCAGCCTCAGTTAGACACAAACTACAGGATTATTTTTCTCCTTTTAACCAAGATCTGGAGGATTTTACGGGACAGAAATTTGATTGGAAAACCTGATATTTTTATGGTTTATCTAATTTACAGCGTTTCTAGTGCTGCTGGAGTACGAGAGGTGGCGGCGCACCGCGCTGCCACCTCTCAAATCTGTACCTCACGTGATTAGAAATCGCTATATGAATCAGCTTTATCATCAGGTCAGGCAGTATTTAGATCAGGGAAAATTGGAGGAGCGATCGCACTTTCCTATCAGTTATTACAGCAGCCTATCGACCAACCTATCAATCAGCCCCCTGTCTATAAGCTCTTAGCCAGGGCATTTCAGGCCCAGGGAAAGCTCGAACAAGCTGAATCCTGGTATTTCAAAACATTAGAGTTATGGCCTGATGATGCAAACGTTTATTTAAAGTTAGGGGAACTCTGTCAACAGCAAGCAGACTGGCTGGAAGCCATTATTTTTTATCAGGTTGCTACTCGACTTCAGCCCCAAAATGCCCAGGGGTATATCGGGTTAGGGGATGTGTTTCAAGCATTGCAGCAGCTCGATCAAGCCATTCCCTGTTATCAGCAAGGGATTGATGCTGATCCAACCCGACTTTCTGTCTATCACAAGCTAGGTAAGGTTCTCAATCAGTTGGAGCAATGGGAAAAAGCCCTTAACGTTTTTCAAATGGGCATTGAACTTAATCCCAATTTTTCCTGGTTTTATAATGGCTTGGGAAGGGCTTTTATGGGTTTAGAAGCATGGGAAAAAGCGGCGATCGCCTATCAAAAATCAATTGAGCTCAATCCCAATTTTTTCTGGTCATCTTATCATCTCTTGAAGATTTTAACCCAACTTAAACAATGGCAAGCAGTCACTGAGGTCTGTCATCACCTGATCGGGCTCAATCCTGATCTGGATCAAACTTGTCTGGATCAAATCTATCTGGATCTTGGCAATGCTCTAATCCAGCTTCGAGATTACGATTCAGGGATTTTGGCCTATCGACAAGGACTAAAATTAAACCCCAGTTTGGAGGAATTCTATAGTCGGTTAGGGGGAGTGT
Source organism: Oscillatoriales cyanobacterium RM2_1_1 (assembly GCA_012033335.1). Taxonomy (GTDB): domain Bacteria; phylum Cyanobacteriota; class Cyanobacteriia; order Cyanobacteriales; family Microcoleaceae; genus JBHJGO01. The sequence goes on along the minus strand of JAAURB010000079.1, from coordinate 1,628 downwards.
TGTTCAAGTTGGGACGCTGGCAACAGGCGGCAGAAGTTTATGGTCAAGTTGCTAATTTAAAGCCCGATCATTGGTGGTATCCCTATTTACGCGGAGAGGCTTTAGCAAACACTAGAAATTGGCAATGTGCAGCCCCAGACTACTATCAAGTAATTCAACTCTATCCCGAAAATGCTTGGTCTTATCATCAGCTCGGTGAAATTTTTGAAAGACAGGGTGAATCGATGGCAGCTATTGACATTTATAAACAAGTCTTACAATTAACAGCAGCTTCGCAAAACTTTTCGTATTACTTAGCCCAAGGAAAGATTCAAGCCCTGCAAGATCAACCTGAATTGGCGATTAAAAGCTTTGTTCATGGTCTTCAAATCAATCCAGATGCCTATGGAACCTATGGAAAAATTGCTCAGATTTTAAATTCAATCGGGCGTCAACAAGATGGGATTCTCTGCAGAATTCATCAAGAGTTTTCCCAAAATTTTATCGCAGATTTTCTTGACTTTGATCAAGCCCATATTGCCACTGTTGAAACTGAAATAGGTCTTCAGAAACTATCCCTCTATCCCCCTGAAAGCCTGGAGCTATCTCCGCCCAAAATGCTTGTCCCTGGTCAATTTCATACAATTTTTAGCACCCCTGTTGTTCAAGCTCAGAACGCTTTTGTTGCAATTATACCCGACGGAATTGCTTGGGGAAGTCAGTTCGTTAGCGCCATTTTTACAGTTGATCATCACCTCATCCCAGATCTCTCAACCGGAGCAGCTTCCATAATTGCCGTATCCAATGATCTGCCTCAACCTCAGATTATTCAGGGAACTACTGCATTTTTATCTGTTAAGTGGGGCCTAATGTACTACCATTGGATTTTTGACATTATTGCTCGATTTGCCCTGCTTGAACAATCCATCGGCTTAGAAAATATTGATAACTTTGTTGTCAATAGCACCAGTCAATCCTATGAAAGAGAAACCTTAGAATTGCTCGGCATTCCCTTAGAAAAAGTAATCGAGAGCCAGACAATTCCTCATATCGCAACCGATCAGCTCGTGGTTCCCAGTCCTTTAAAAAATTTCAAGCATTCAAGCTGGTCTTGTAAATTTTTACGAGAAAATCTTTTATTGAAAATAACTTGTGCAGAATTCAATCCATGGGAGAAAATTTATATCAGTCGGAGTCTGACCTCAAAACGCAGGGTGATTAATGAAATAGAGGTCGTTCATAGTCTGGAGAAATATGGTTTTAAAAAAGTAAATTTAGAACCTCTGAGTGTTCGGCAGCAGATTTGCTGTTTGGCCAATGCCAGAGTCATTGTGGCTCCCCACGGCGGAGGATTAACTAGTCTAATCTTCTGTCAACCTGGAACTCTGTTAGTTGAGTTTTTGGCGGCTACCTGGCCTTCAGAATGTTACTGGTTACTCAGCAATGCCTGTAACCTTGAGTACTATCAATTGATTTGTGATTCTGTCGAAAGTCCACTTTCAGACGATGATGGTCGAGGAGATCTTTATGTAAAAATTAATGAATTACTGCAAATTCTGGAGCTTGCTAATGCGCTTTAGATCGGAAGAATTTAAGTAGATGGTTGTAATTAATTATCAAATGAGAAGGGGGTCTGGGGGCAAAGCCCC